>FR890488.1:0-7145 GCA_000433415.1 Clostridium sp. CAG:448 | reverse complement strand
GTTTGAAAAGAGGCGCAAGGAACGCCTCTTTTTTGTAAATTTTCAGATAACGGAAAAAGAGCTTCATTTCTTAGATGATTCCTTTACAAATGCATGGTAAATTGCGCGAACCGCGTTTTCGTAGTCATGTTCTTCAATGCCGACAATAATGTTCAACTCGGAAGACCCCTGATCAATCATACGGATGTTGATGTGTGCATCCGCAAGGGCATTGAATACACGCACTGCGGTTCCTTTGGCTTTGACCATGCCACGTCCCACGACGGCAACTAAGGCAAGACCGTCTTCAATGACGATGCTGTCCGGACGCAGGCGGCGGTTGAGCGTCTGCAGAATGCGTTCGCGTCTGCCTTCAAGGACAGAGGAGGCAAGGATGACCGACATGGTATCAATGCCGGAGGGCAGGTGTTCAAAGGAGATGTCGTTTTCCTCAAAAATCTCCAGCACCTTCCTGCCGAAGCCGACCTCTGCGTTCATCATATCCTTTTCAATCGTGATGACCGAAAATCCCTTTCTGCCCGCAACGCCGGTGATGACATGTTCGCTGTCATAGCCGGACGCGCTTGCGACAATCATGGTGCCGCGGTCATTCGGCTGATTGGTATTGCGGATATTGATGGGAATTCCCGCATTCCGCACCGGGAAGATCGCGTCCTCATGCAGAACGGTTGCACCCATGTAGGAGAGCTCGCGCAATTCCCGGTAAGTGATGGTTTCAATGGAAAGCGGGTGGTCAACCAAACGCGGATCCGCCATCATGAAGCCGGAAACATCCGTCCAGTTTTCATACAGATCGGCAGATGCCGCACGGGCGACAATGGAACCGGTGATATCGGAACCGCCGCGCGAAAAGGTTTTGATTGTTCCGTTGGGCATACTGCCGTAAAATCCGGGAATAACGGCGTATTTATGGTGCCGCAGCTCCTCCCGCAGGACCTCGTTGGTTTTTTCCTCGTCGAAGGTTCCGTTCTCTTTGAAAAAGATAACACTTTCGGCATCAATAAAGGAAAAACCCAGATATTTTGACAGAATCAATGCATTCAGATATTCTCCGCGGGAGGCGGCATAGTCGCGTCCGGAGGCGTGAAGCATGGCATTTTTGACGTATTCAAACTCACCGGAAAGGTCAAAATGTATGCCCAGCTCGGCAATGATTCCGTTATAGCGTTCTACTATTTTGTTGTAATAAGCGTCAATCGCATCGGCTGATTCATGTGCACGAATCATTTCATAGCAGGTATACAGCATATCCGTGACTTTGGTGTCCCCATTGTTGCGTTTGCCGGGGGCAGACGGAACCACATAGCGGCGTGCCGGGTCCGCTCGGATGATGGTTGCAACCTGCTTGAAGTGTTCGGCATCTGCTAAAGAACTGCCGCCGAATTTTACCACTTTGAGTGCCATAAAGTAACTCCTTTTCATTTTTGTCATGCGCGGAAAGGAAAACTCTCAGAGAAAAATCCAAATCCGTCTCTATTATATGCTTTTTTGTATGTGCTGTCAAGAGAAGCATCAAACATTCTCCCGCATCGGGCGGATTTTTTCCGGTCCGGTGTCCGGTTTGGAATCCGGGTCGTTGGACAGATAGCGCTTGGCTTGGGTAGAGAACAATTCATAGTATCTGCCGTGCTTTGCCATAAGCGTTTTGTGATCTCCTTCCTCAATGACTTTTCCGTATTCCAGAACCAGGATTTTGGACGCGACAGTCGCGCTGGAGAGACGGTGAGAGACGAAAATGGTGGTCTTGTCCGCACGCAGGCGGTCGAATTGGTTGAAGATTTCCTGTTCCGCAATGGGATCCAGGGAAGCGGTCGGCTCATCCAGAATCAGAATATCGGAATTGCTGTAGAAGGCACGCGCAATCGCGAGCTTTTGCCACTGCCCGATCGAGAGATCGGTTCCGTCCTGCTCAAAAATACGCATCAGCGGCGTTTGATAGCCCTGGGGAAGTCTGGAAATAAAATCGTCTGCATTGGACTGCACGGCGGCGACGCGGACCTCTTCCGGGGCGAAGGGACGGTCGATCTGTCCGAAGCGGATATTGTCTCCAACGGAGAAGGCATATTTGCCGAAGTCCTGGAAGATGATGCCGAATATGCGATACAGTTCGTCCACGTCATATTCGCGCAGATCATGACCGTCAAGGAGAATGCGACCCTCGGTCGGATCGTAGAGGCGGGTCAGAAGTTTGAGAAGCGTTGTTTTTCCCGCTCCGTTTAATCCGACAAGCACCAGTGTTTCGCCTGGGCGAATGGTCACATTGATGTCGTCCAGCACCTTCCTTTGGGTGCCGGGGTAGGTAAAGCTGACATGTTCAAAACGGATGGTGTGCGCTTTTCCCGATTGCGGATGGCGAGGCTCCTTGCATTCCGGCGACATGACGGGCAAAACCGTCTGTTTTTCATTCATAAATGAAATCAGGTTGTCAATAAACAGTGTTCCCTCATAGACCGTGGCGGAAACCGAGATCAGGGAGGAAACGCCCGTAGCAATTGAGGTCAGGGCGGCAGTGTACAGGGAATAATCGCCGAGCATCATCTCTCCGGCAAAGACCCTGTATCCGATCATGGCGAAAAAGACGCAGTTGACGAGCGCAGAAAAGGCGGCAATAATCATCTGCCATGCGTTTTCCTGCCAGATCAGAGTGCGGATCCCGGAATAATAACGCGAAAAAACCGATTGATAAGCGTCAATAAAGGTGTCCGAAAGGCGGAATATGTGAACTTCCTTTGCAAGGTCTTTGTTGACCGTCAGATCCGCATAGTAATCCATCTGCCGGCGGTCCTTTGAGCGGCGGCGCATGTAATTGAAATTCTTGCGGCGATAATAGAAGCTGATGATTGCAGACGGGATGGAAACCGCGACTATAGCGGGTGCCATCCACCACATTCCCGGTACGGCAGCGAGAATGACAACGTAGGAAACCAGGCTGATCAGCGTGCTGATGACGGAGAACGTGGAGGAGAGAATCTGGATGGGGCGGTTTCCTGCCTCGCGGTTTGCATTTTCCAGCTTTTCGTAAAAAGAAGGCATATCAAAGGAGGCAAGGTCCAGCGTCTTTGCCTTTTCCATGATACGAAGACGCACCTGCCGGACGACCAATTCGCCGCTGATTCTGCTGACGGCGTGTGACACCCTTGCGACAAGGTGTGAAAGAATCTGCTGAATGAAGAAAAATACAAGAAAAGAGAATGCGAGCCCGGCAAGCACAGCAGCACTCTGGTTGGTTCCGAATACCGTTCGCAAAGCCTCTCCCGGCAGAAAAGCCAAAAATGCATCCGGATCTGCCGACGGGGAAAGATATGCGGCTTGCAGGGAATTCACAATGCAGCGTGACAGGTAGGCGCTTACCACGGGCATCAGGCCCTGCAGAATGGCAATCGCACTCATCAGAAACAGAATCCAGGGTCCTGTTTCCCAAACGAGGCGGAAAATATAGAAAAGCCTCCCAAAGAAACCGCCGAGTACCCGCCGCAGGTATCCGGGCAGCTCCTGCAACGAGCGCGGGGGTGGAATCTTGTCATATTCAAAACGCGTTCCGGGGGGTGGACCCATCATTTTTTCCTACCAGTCGCCATTCATCCGGCGCCTTTCCGTTTTTTTCTTATTTTAACTGTTTTTTGCGCTCTTTTCAAGTTTTATTTTGTAAATTTGGGGTTCGCCGGCAGAGATTTCGAAGAAACTTTCTTGCTAATTTGGAAAAAGCCCTTTACTTTTCGGGAGAAATATGCTATACTACAGAGTGGTTAGTTTTGGGTTGAAAGGAATGCTCGTATGAAATGTCCCGTTTGTGGTTTTCCTGAAAGTAAAGTGGTGGATTCACGTCCGACTGCGGATGGATCCAGCATCCGACGGCGTCGTGAATGTGAAGCCTGCGGGCGGCGGTTTACGACATTTGAGGTGTTGGAGTCATTGCAGATTATCGTGCGGAAAAAGGACGGTACGCGGGAACTTTTTGACGAGCAGAAACTGCTTGCCGGTATCATGAAGGCAACGCAGAAGCGACCGGTTAATGCGCAGGAAATTGTTGCGGATATCGAAACGGAACTGCAGAACGGGTTGCGGCAGGAAGTCAGCACCAACGAGATCGGCGAGATGGTGATGCAGGAGCTGAAGAAGCGCGATCATGTTGCGTATGTGCGCTTTGCGTCGGTTTACCGGGAATTTACCGATGTGGATACCTTTTTGGCAGAGCTGAGTGAATTGAAGCAGGATACCGATAACGGCAAATCAGAATAACGGGACGGATACACATATTATGAAGAATTATACAGGAAAGGGAGATCGCGGGGCAACGGGCTTTTTGACAGGTTCGATGCTGTCCAAAGCAGACGAGCGGATCGGTGCAATCGGTGATATCGAAGAGCTGATCGCACAGTTTTCGGTGCTTCGTACGGCATATCCGAAGGAGCAGTGGTTAGCCGATCTTTTTGAAGGCATACAAGCCGATCTGCACGTGATTGCGGACGCTTTGACAGTGAACGATATTGCCAGACATGTTCTGTCGGATGCGAAAATTGCCGAGGCAGAGCGTCTGATTGATCAGTGGAATGACGGAAACGCGAAAGAGGCACAGACGCCGCTTGCCGCACAGCTTCTCCTTCTTTGCGCGGTGGCACGGCGTGCGGAGCGCAGTGTGATCGGTGCCGGCAAGCGGATACAGCTGCATCCCAATGCCATGAAATATATGAATCGGCTTTCGGATCTTCTGGCTGCTGCGGCGGTTCATGCGGATGTCCAAACGGCGACTGCAGTACAGAGCGGTTCTCAGGCGGGCGGCATGCAGACGGATTTGCCGCAAAGAAAGGCAGTGCCTGGTGTCGGGACAGTCGGAACGAAAGACACGGATACGGCAGAAATTGTGGAAGCTGTGTTGGCTCGATTGGGAGGCGCAGGAGTTCTCACACTTGCCAAGGCGAAGAAGCTGATTGAACGCATTGAGGCTTATGCGGCAGAGCAGGGGAAATCGGCGGTGATTGCGGTTTGCAACGCGCAAGGAAATCCCATTGCGGTTCATGTTATGGACGGTGCATTTCTCGTCAGCTTTGATGTGGCAATGAAGAAGGCTTATACGGCGGTGGCAGTCAAGATGTCCACCATGGAGCTCTCGGCACTTGTGCAGCCGGGCGGCACCTTTTACGGGCTGCAAAACATGGATCAGCTCATTACCTTCGGCGGCGGTGTTCCGCTTCGCGTCGGGCAGGTAATTGTCGGCGGGTTGGGAGTCAGCGGCGGAACCGGCGAGGAGGATCATGCGCTGTGCGCCTATGGGCTTTCCGTGTTTTCCGAGATGATGGGGTGAAATCTACATAAACAAAAAAGATCGGCAGATTTCTTCGGATTCAAAGAGATTTGCCGGTCTTTTTTGTGTGCCAAAAGAGGAGCGGGAGAATACATACGGTAAATAGTGCCGTAGCAACAATACCGCCTTCCGGTCCGAACGCGCCGCCCGAGAACAGGACGTCGGTTCCGGCTGCATGCAGTATACCGGGGAAACCCGTGATGCCGCTGACTGGAAAGCCCAAAATACACCCCTGAGCAAAATTCCATGCGCTATGCAGTCCGGCGCACAGCCAAAGACTGTTGCTTCGCAGGCAGAGCAATGATGCAAGAACGCCGAAGAGAAAGACATTGATCAGTGCAAGAATACTGATGTTGTCATTGGCAAGATGCAATGCGGCAAAGAGTCCGGACGAGAGCACAACCGCCCATGTTTCACCCAGGGTTTCCCGCGCATAGCCGAGCAGAAATGCACGGCACAGTACTTCTTCTCCGAATCCCTGCAAAAGAAACGCAAAAGCATACAACAGAATCAGAGGAACGGACGGATTTGTGACCGGGGAAAATGCCACTGCATGGAAAAGTAGGAGAATCGGGGCAACAAGCAAAAAGAGCAATGTACCGCCGGCAAATCCTGCCGCATAAGTGGCAAAAGGGTGGCGTGTGCGAATTCCCAATGCGTCCGAAACTCGTCGCTTTGCAACTGCAACATGGAAAATCAGCGGCAAAATACTCAAAAGCACCCCGGCGCCGATCAGTGAAAGATACAGGGGACCATCGGCAACCAGGATGCCAAACAGTGTATAGCAGCCTTCCGTGAGCAGAATCCACAGAAAAACAGTCAAAAGACGCATAGATCAGTCAGGATAGGTGACACCAATAATACCAAAGTCATCTATGGCATGTTGAATCGAATCGAGATCCGGTGCGGTGAATTCCATGGCAATGGTGTACCGGTAATGGGTTTTGGCAAGGAGAACGTGATAACCCTTCTGAGCGGGATCTGCGGTACGGAAGGCAACGCCCGTGTAGGATTCTCCGTTCCATTCCAGTGTAAAGTTTTGTCCGAAGGCATAGTCAACCGCCGCCTTATCGTATGCCGCTTTGCGGTTTTCGTAAACGACCTGGATATAGTCTTTGACGGTATAATTTTCGCGGCTTTGTTTATACAGTTCCAGATAGCTCTGCGCGTCCTCCGGTCCGTCCAGCCAATAGCAAAAACGCGCTTCGTTTTCGGCAGAGCCAGGGAAGGAGGAAGCGTTTTTCTCTGCAAGCGCCGCATCGTCCCATTTTGTCCATCCGTCGGGGAGTTCAAAGGAAACCTTTGCAAAGTCGTTCTGATAGGTGGAATCGGTCCAAGCACCTAGGGAAAAGTCTTCATATTTTTTGTACTCTCTGAGCTGATAGCGATAGAAGAAGATGCCACAGGCGACAGTCAACCCGACAAAAGCCGCGCAGAGCAAAACACGTGCAAAAACCGGATAGGGTTTGTAACCGGTCCGGTCAAGTCCGTAATCCGCACTGCCGAGCTTTTTGTAGCGGCAGAAGTCGCGGAAAAGAGGGAAGAACCGGAAGGTTGCATAGGCGGCGCCGATCAGCCCGATGGCATAGACCGGGGAACCGTACACCGCAAAACCGAAGATGGCACTGCCCACGCAAAGAAGTGCAGAAAGTGCAGAGAGCAGAAAACTGTAGGTAAAGTAGATGATGACGGCAAGAACCGCCAGTGCCGCCCCGATTGCAATCACAATGGGACTGAGGATGGATTCTCCGGCGGTAACGACCGAAATCAGAACGGAAAAGAGCAAAAGATTGGCGGCGGCACGCATGGAGCGTTTGTTCTGTGCGTCGACGCATTCGTTAAA
>FR890487.1 GCA_000433415.1 Clostridium sp. CAG:448 | reverse complement strand
CGGTATATGTCAGCCTTGCGCCGTCCTTCATTGCCAATTACCGCGGCGTCGGCATCAACGGCATGCGGGAAGCACTCAAAAAGCTGGGGTTTGCCGATGCGGAGGAAACCGCCGTCGGCGCGACCGTTGTCAAGACGGCATACGAGCAGATGCTCCGCGAGGGGAATCACGATGTGCTGATCTCTTCCTGCTGTCACGCGGTCAATCTGCTGATTCAGAAGTATTTCCCGGCACAGCTGCCCGCACTGGCGGATATTTATTCCCCCATGCAGGCGCATGCCGCCGACATCAAGAAGCGTGTGCCCAACGCCCGCGTAGTCTTTATCGGTCCGTGCGTGGCAAAGAAGGACGAGGCGTCCCACTACGAAGGACTGGTGGATGCGGTTTTGACCTACGAGGAGCTGACCCGGTGGCTGGAAGCACAGAAGATTGCCCTGACCCCGGATCCGGACCGGACCGAGGAGAGCAGGGCGCGCTTCTTCCCGACGACGGGCGGCGTGCTCAAAACCATGGCGCAGGAGATTGCCGGCTATACATACATGGCGATCGACGGAACCGAAAACTGCATCGCTGCCCTCCGCGATCTGGAAAGCGGCAGGATTCACCACTGCTTTATCGAGATGTCCGCGTGCGTCGGAAGCTGTACCGGCGGACCGGTGATGGAGAAGTACCACCGCGCACCGGTTGCCGACTATATGGCGGTTGCGGAATACGCCGGCACCCGCGATTTTGCGGTCGAACAGCCGGACGTGCTGACCATTCATAAGTCGTTTGAGCCGATTGAGTTGCGCAATCGGGAGCCGGACGCCGACGAGATTGCCGAGATTCTGAAAAAGATGGGCAAAACCAAACCGGAGGACGAACTCAACTGCGGATCCTGCGGCTACAACACCTGCCGGGAGAAGGCAATTGCCATCTATCACGGCAAAGCGGAGATTTCCATGTGCCTGCCCTATCTGAAAGAGAAGGCGGAGAGCTTCTCCGACTGTATCGTCAACAATACCCCCAACGGACTGATTGTGGTCAACGACGCGCTGGAGGTGCAGCAGATCAACGCCGCGGCGCGGAAAATCATGAACATCCGTTCCGCCTCGGATGTGCTGGGCGACCAGGTCATCCGGATTCTGGACCCCACCGTCTTCCTGAAGGTGCTGGAAACCAAACGGAGCATCCGCGATCAGCGGGTGTACCTGGCGGAGTACAAAAAATATGTGGAGCAGACCGTGGTTTACGATTCCGCGTACCATATGCTGGTCTGCATCATGCGTGATGTGACCGACGAGGAAACCGAGCGGGAAAAGAAAGAGAATATCAGCCGCCAGACCGTGGAAATCGCGGATAAGGTGGTGGATAAGCAAATGCGCATCGTGCAGGAAATCGCCTCCCTGCTGGGTGAAACCGCGGCGGAAACCAAGATCGCGCTGACCAAACTCAAGGAGAGTATTTCCGATGAATGATCTGTGTGCGGACATCGGTTACAAGAGCATCAATCACATCGGCGAGCAGCTCTGCGGCGACCATGTGGATGTTGTCGAGCAGGACGAGAATTCGACGGTAATCGTGCTTGCCGACGGGTTGGGGAGCGGTGTCAAGGCGAGCATCCTGTCCACCCTGACCTCCAAAATCATCTCCACGATGATGGCGGAGGGGCTGACTCTGGAGGATTGTGTGGAAACCATCGCGCAGACCCTGCCGATCTGCTCGGTGCGCGGTGTGGCATATTCCACCTTTACCATTCTGCATCTGGTGGAAAACCGGGAGATGGAGCTGATCCAGTACGACAACCCGCTGGTGATTCTGCTCCGCGACGGGAAAAATTACGATTATACCAAGACCGAGATGAACATCGGCGGCAAGAAGATTTACAAGTCGGTGATCAAGCTGTGCGAGGACGATATTTTCGTTGCCATGAGTGACGGCTGTCCGCACGCCGGCATCGGGCTTGCGTATAACTTCGGCTGGAAGCGGGAAGACATCATCGATTTTATGGAAACCGTGTGCATTGCCGGATATACCGCCAAAACGCTGTCGACCATCCTGATCGACGAGGTCAACAAGCTGTATGCCAGACGCCCCGGCGACGATGCGACCGCGTGCGTGGTCAAGGTGCGCAAACGCGAACCGATGAACCTATTGTTCGGACCGCCGTCCAACCGCGATGACTGCAACCGGATGATGTCGCTGTTCTTCTCCAAGGAGGGCAAGCACATCGTCTGCGGCGGAACCACCTCGTCCATTGCGGCAAAATATCTCGGGAAAACCGTTAAGGTCAACCTGACGCAGCTGTCCGGCGAATTGCCACCGACCGCCGAGATCGAGGGCGTGGACCTGGTCACGGAGGGCGTCATTACCATCAATAAAGTGGTGGAGTATGCCAAGGACGCCATCGGGGAGAACCGGCTTTACGAGAAATGGAGCTTCGGGCACGACGGGGCAGTGGAGCGTCGGGCACGACGGGGTATGTTTGATCTGCCGGCTGTTGTTTGAAGAGGCAACCGACATCAATTTCTTTGTCGGACGCGCGGTCAACCCGGCGCATCAGAATCCGGATCTGCCGATCAATTTCAATATCAAAATGAATCTGGTGGAGGAGCTTTCCTCCTGCCTGAAAAAAATGGGAAAACGCATCAAAGTCAGTTATTTCTGAACTGATTGGAGAAAGAAGAACAAAATGAGAAAGTTTGATACCAAGGTACAACACCTGAAATACAAGGTTCTGCGGGAGGTTGCCAGAGAGGCATGGGCAGATCGCCTGCCGGAAACCGCCATTGACATTCCCAAGACCATCGTCCCCGGCAAGACGCCGACCATGCGGTGCTGCGTCTATAAGGAACGCGCAATTCTTGCCGAGCGTGTGAAGATCGCAATGGGCGGCAACAAGCACAACCCTAATGTGATTGAGGTCATCGATATTGCCTGCGACGAATGCCCGATCGGCGGGTATGAAGTGACAAACGCCTGCCGCGGATGCCTGGCGCACCGTTGCGAGGACGTGTGTAAATTCGGCGCCATCGTGTTTGATCAGAACCATGTGGCGCATATCGATAAGTCCAAGTGTAAGGAATGCGGTGCCTGTGCCAAGGTTTGCCCCTACAGCGCAATCCGGAACTACAAGCGTCCGTGCGAAACCGCCTGCAAAGTGCGCGCCATTTCCATGGGCGACGAAAAGCAGGCGTGCATCGACAACAGCAAGTGCATTTCCTGCGGCGCCTGCGTTTACCAGTGCCCGTTCGGTGCCATTATGGACAAATCCTTCATTCTGAATGTCATTGATATGCTGAAGGGCAGCCACGGCAATCAGAATTACAAGATCTATGCGGTGGTGGCGCCGTCCATCTCCAGCCAGTTTACCTATGCAAAGCTGGGGCAGGTGGTGACGGGCTTGCGCGCATTGGGCTTCCACACCGTGATCGAAGCGGCGCTGGGCGCCGATATGGTCGCGCAGTCGGAATCGCGTGAGCTTGCCGAAAAAGGCTTTTTGACCAGCTCCTGCTGCCCTGCGTTTGTGGACTATATCGACAAGAATTTCCCCCAGCTCAAACCCTTCGTTTCGCATAACCTGTCCCCGATGGCAACCATTGCCAAGTACATCAAGGAGCACGAGGGACACTGCAAGGTGGTCTTCATCGGGCCGTGTACCGCCAAGAAGATGGAGGTGCAGAAGGAGAGCGTCAAGCCGTATGTGGATGCGGCGTTGACCTTCGAGGAATTGCAGGCGCTCTTTGACAGCCGGGATCTGGACATCACCACGATGGAAGAGGGCGTTTTGGACAATGCCTCCTACTTCGGACGTATTTTTGCCCGCAGCGGCGGTTTGTCCGACGCGGTTGCGGAAGCCCTCAAGGAACAGGGAATCGACTTCTTGCTCAAGCCCTGTGCCTGCGACGGCATCGAAGCATGCAAGCTTGCCCTGATGCAGAAAGCGCGCAACAAGCTGGACGCCAACTTTATCGAAGGAATGGCGTGCGTCGGCGGCTGTATCGGCGGCGCAGGCTGCCTGACCCACGGCGAAAAGAACAAAGCCGAGGTGGACAAGTACGGCAAGGAAGCGCTTGAAAAGACCATTACGGACGCAATTTCGGTGCT
>FR890486.1 GCA_000433415.1 Clostridium sp. CAG:448 | reverse complement strand
AAACAGGAAGTCATAAGAACGGGACGAGCCATGGAAATTATGAGGGAGAATCTGAAATTTTCGGGGTTGTGAGTTGTATTGCGGAAAATGAATCAGTCGATCGTCTAATATTCTGATTGCAGAGCTGAATGACAAGGTCGGAGTGAGTCTTTGTGGAGGTACGGTATACTAAAAGTATAAGTTGCAAACAGCAACTTTGGGTGTGCACACCCTTCATGGATCCCGGCAGTCACATTGTGATGCAAAATGCGGATGACTAAATACAGTTGTAAACAACAAAAAAGAGTCAGGGAGTTCAAAGGTAAGTCATGTTTCGCTATGTTCCTTTCGAAAGCAAAGAGATACCGGGCACAACCGGTGTACACACACTGTACGGTATACGCGTATTGAATGCCCAAGGTCATGAGATTGCTTCAGTATCGGATGTTTCTGCCGATAGACTATTGATTGATAATTTATGTGGGTTATGTACCAACCGTCAACTGTCGCCAATACACTTGGTGGATGTTATTGAAGATTTTACATTGGCTGAAACCTTGAAAAATTTTGTGGCTGTGATGCCGATGAAGCCCTTGCATGATTGGCGCAAGCGTGGTATAATAACTCATTATGCCACGGAGGATCCCAATATGAAAGCCCAGGTTTATACTTTTCATATTGCCTATGAGGGATTTGAGGACAAGATATGGAGAACCGTTGAGGTGTCTGGCAACAACACGTTGGCGCAGTTCGGATATCTGATTCTGGCAACTTTTGATCTGTTGGAATACCACGCCTTTGAATTTACGTATCAGGATATCTCCTATGTTTTACCCATGATTCTGGACGAAGGCGATATAGAGGATGCAAAAGATTCTACACAGGTTAAGCTGTGCAAAATGGGGCTTGCTGTTGACGAGCAATTTGAAATGGAGTATGGCTACGGTTGTTCACAGATGTTCAGAATCCGTCTGGACGCAGTTTCCGATATGGAGCGCGGGCGCGGGTCGCATTACCCGTATGTGATTGACGGTCAGGGGCGCGGCATACTGGAGGATGTCCCCGCGGAAGAATTTGGGGCAATTGTTGCAAAGACCGATGCTGCCGGAAAGTCAGATTATCGCATCGAGCGTTATGGAGAGAACGAGATATGGGACTATCGCAGGTTCGATCTCAAGGCTGAAAATATACTTCTGAAAGGCGGGATTGCCCGCATACGTGAAGGATATGAGTACGACGAATAATGACGAATATTTCTGTTATGTAAAGTTTCACGCTAAAACTCCCGCGCGTTTGTACGGGAGTTTTGCGTTTTCAGATTTCATTCGCCCTTGTGCATGGAAATTGTAAGGAGGATCAGTATGTCAACTAAAAAATATACAATGCGGTACTCGGAGAACCCTCCTGAATGGTGCTGGGTAAGCGGACTGCACGATGCCGGCATCACCATGGTTGAAAGTTTTGAATTTCCGTTTGATTACAATAAGTTTGTCGGACAAAAAGCCAATATGACCGAAACCTACTGAAGTTGGAAATTGACAGCAGGGGGCAATGTTTGATACATCCGTTAAGGAAATCCGCTTCTACAACTATAAGGCGCTGACACCCGAGATTTCGCTTGAAAACAGAAAGGTTATGTGGTGGCTTTCCGACAGGTTGGTTGTATGCGACAGGAACTTTGTTTTGGAGATCGGTTTATGTGACGTTGATGCGTATCCCGAAGACTTTACATATAAGATAAAATTTGAAAGAGCAGAAGTGATCCGATCGTGATTTTGCGAGCAGTAAACCGATTGACAGGCAGACGGATTTATGGTATCATGGTGTCGACAAGCCGGAAGGTATGAATCTGAGAGGGAAGAACATGATCGAATCCAAAATTTATATAGGGCTGAATGATCTGACTACAAACACACAGCTTTTTGAAAGCGAGAAATATATCCGGGTACTTCGTAACGTGTGCTACTCGTACAGAGTCCCCTTTTCTTTCAGTGTGCAGGAAGGCGGATATATCTATGAAAACGGGGAATACGCGCGGGAAAACAGTCTGATTCTCACCCTGATCGGCGTCGAGAAGGATATTGTGCAGGATATCGCAAAAGACCTGTGTGCATTTTTCCATCAGGAATCGGTTCTGGTGACCGAGAGCCCGATACAGGCATATTTTGTTCGCGAGAAGCTGGAATGTGACGGAAAATCAGAGCCGGATAGCGACGGAACATCGGACTTCGGCTCATGACTGAAAACGGAGAAGTGGTTCAAAACGGTGTCAGGTCATCGTCATTGCACACGGTATTTTTGATTCTTTGTATGGGAATATCGGCTCTTCCTATTTGCAACCTTGTCGATAGAGCAGATGCCGGTCGTTGGAATGGGATTGTAAGGGGAACCGCACAAATGCGATCTCTTGGGCGGGTCCGTAAGTCATTCATGCATTGGGTACAGTTGATTAAATACATTTTCGATAATTATGGAGGAGGCATTGCAATGAAAAAAATGGGTTTGTGCTTTTGTGCCATAGTACTTGCTGCAGTCGTCATGGCAGGGTGTACGCATTCATTAAGCCCCGCAGTCCCCGACGATTTGAAAAATGAAATACAGGCATCCACTTTCCCCACGGTATCGGTACACGTAGGTTACCCGTCATATAGCAGTGCGGATGAAATTGTGGATGCCGCAACGAATATATACGTTGGGACGGTCAAGGAAATCACATTTGAAGTGATTGATACGAAAACGGGAAAAGACGACCCTTCGCCGGAGTCCATCAGTGCCTCACGTATGTTTTATACGGTATATACGGTCTCTGTGACGGAATCCGTCAAAGGGGATAGTCCGTCGGAAATCAAAATACGCAGAGTGGGCGGGATTGTCGGATACCGTGAGGATGTGCAGTACGATAAGTTGGTGTCATCCGGTTTGACAGAACAATATAATGGAATTCCGGTCATTTCGGAAACAGAGGACGTGTGTTCATTGGCTGTCGGAAACAAGTATCTGTTTTGCACGAGTCGGGATGGCGGAGATTCCGATTCCGTTATCAATTTAACGCAATTTGCATATCGCATCGACTCTGACAATGCGACCGCGATTATCAAAGCAAGTAAATAATACACAAAAGCCCCTGCCGTCGGCGATAGGGTGTAACGAATGCGGTGGTCTTTCCTGCGCCTGTCGTTTGTGGTTGCAAACAGCGCTGCCTTGTGGTATAATAAACCAACAGAAACAGCGGGCGGACAGAGTATAACCAATCCCGGGTGCGCTGTATTTTATGATTTTGGGAGTGTGCGAAAATGAACCATACAGACCGTTTTGCGGGCAAGGGCGAGATCTATGCAAAGGCAAGGCCGAAATATGCCGCGGAACTTTTTGATGATTTGAAAAATCGCTTACATATCCCCGTCGGAAGCACGTTTGCGGACCTCGGCTCCGGGACGGGCATTTTTACCGGGCAACTTCTTGATTGCGGTTATCGGGTTTTTGCGGTGGAGCCGAACGGTGATATGCGAAAAAAGGCAGAGGAAAATCTGTCATATGACAAAAATTTTATTTCCGTCAACGGCAGTGATGCCGATACGCATCTTCCCGATGGGAGCGTCGATGTCGTCACGGTTGCGCAGGCATTTCATTGGTTTGATGCCGATGCCTTCAAAAAGGAATGCAGACGCATTCTGAAGCCCGGTGGGAAGGTGATGATTGTCTATAATTCCAGAAGGGAAAATGCCGCTTGTACCAAAGCACTTGCCGGGTTGCGGTATCGGTACAATGCTGAATTTTACGGGTTTTCAAACGGCATGAGTGAGGAAAAATGCATTGCTTTCTTTGTGGGGGAGTGTGATTTGTTCCGTACCGACAATACGCAGATCTATGATCGGCAGGGCTATGTCAACCGCGTATTGTCTTCTTCCTACTCTTTGCAGGAAAGTGACGGCAGGTATGCGGATTATCTGAAAGGAATCCATGAAATTTTTGATCTCTTTTCCGTAAACGGTTTGATTGCTGTGCCGACCGATACGGTTGCATATATCGGAAGTGTTTAACGAGTGAAAAATACAAACGGTTGGTTTGCCGTTACGGAGGGCGAATGGAGGGAGCGCGGCGAATGAGGATCCGGGCATTACGACGGGCGGATATCGGCAGGGTGATGGAGCTGTGGTTGGATGCGAATTTGAAAGCGCATTCTTTCATTCCTACCGCATACTGGAAAAGCAATTTTGACGCGGTAAAAGAGATGTTGCCGCAAGCGGAAGTTTATGTGTACGAAGATGCAAGTGAAATAGACGCATTTGTCGGATTGAACGGCACGTATATCGAAGGCATTTTTGTTTCCTCTGAGATGCAGTCAAAAGGGATCGGCAGGCGTCTGTTGGATTTTGTAAAGACAAAGAGAACGAAACTGTGCCTGAATGTCTATCAGAAAAACACGCGTGCGATTGATTTTTATCAAAGAGAAGGTTTCAAAATCCGGTGTGAGGGCTTGGATGAGTCGACCGGCGAGAAGGATTATGAGATGGTATGGTCCGGAGGGCAGTCATGAAAAGTCAGAATATACAGCTTCGTGCATATCAATCTTCCGACTGTGCGCAGTTGGCGGAATTGTTTGATCAGACGGTGCACACCGTGAACGCGAGGGACTACACGAGAGAACAATTGGATGCATGGGCAGAACCTGCAGGCATGGGACCGTTCTTTCCGGGAACACCGAACCATTGTTGCCACTGTGGACGGTATGATCGTCGGTTTCGGAGACATGGACAGAACGGGTTATTTGGACAGGCTTTATGTCCATAAGGACTATCAAAGACAGGGCATTGCTTCTCTGATTTGCGATGCGTTGGAGCGTTCCGTCAGCGGAAGGCGGATTACAACGCACGCGTCCATTACGGCAAAACCGTTTTTCCTTTGTCGTGGATACCGGGTAATCAAAGAGCAAACGGTGTTCAGATGCGGAATTGCCATTACAAATTATGTCATGGAAAAGTGATCTTTCGCGCATAGCCGATATAACAGAAGCCTCCTGCTTGATCTGCAAGCAGGAGGCTGACGCTGTTTTTTGATTTATTTGTCTTCGGCTTAGTGTGTCAGGAAAAACATGGCGATAAACAGAGCCGTAATCACCCATGTGCCGATTTTAATTTCCTTGATTTTTCCGGAAAACGTTTTGATGACCACATAGGAGAATAGTCCGAATGAAATCCCGTAGGAAATGTTATAGGTAAAGGGCATCATG
>FR890485.1:2171-3367 GCA_000433415.1 Clostridium sp. CAG:448 | reverse complement strand
ATGGACGCGGGACTGCACGTGGACACCATGGCATACGCGCCGGTGCTGACCTTTGTCAACGGGGAATTTTTCGGCATCTACAACGCCCGCGAGCGCTTCGATCAGAAGTATTTCGAGACCGTGTACGGACTGCCAGAGGAGGATCTTTCCATGCTGGAATGCCCCTATCCGCTCACCTACGGCTGGAACGCGGATTACCGGGCGACCTTCGGGGACGCGGCGTATGCGGAGGAGTTCATGGAGCTGGTGCGCTTCTGCCAGCGGGAAGACCTGACGGTTTCCGAAAACTACGCCTATGTCGCCGAGCGGTTTGATCTGGAGAGCCTGATTGACCATTACTGCGCGCAGATTTATCTGTGCTGTTCGGACTGGCCCAGCAACAATATCAAGCTCTGGCGCAATACGAATCCGGATTCCGTTTCCGGTCTGGACACGCGCTGGCGGCTGTGCATCGTGGACACGGACCATGGCTGCGGACTCAATTCCACGGTGGAAACCAACCTGTTCGGCACCATCAACGACGCGCCGGTGCTCAGCCGGATGGTCAATCATCTGCTGACCAACCCCACCTTCCGTGACGCGTTCATCCGACGCTTTATCTACTGTACCGAGGTCTATTACCGCCCCGACCGCATGCGCGCGGCGCTGGACGACCTGCTTGCACCGCTTGCGCCCCTGATGCCGCTCCAGTTGGAGCGCTGGCGCGTGACCGACGGCACCCTGACCGATTACGCCACCTGGGAGCACTACACCGACGTTATCCGCGATTTTGTCACCCGCCGCCCCGCCTATGCCAGAGCGCAGCTGTGCGAGCGGTTCGGACTGGACAGTGCGGCATATGAAGCCTACAAAGCCGAGGCGCTTGTCCTGTACGGGGACAGCGTTTTGGAACATCCATAAACAGAAAATTTACCTGAATATAAAAGAGAGGAACAAACCATGCGCAGAACCAAAATCATCGCAACCCTCGGACCTGCCAGCACCAGTGAGGAGGTGCTGGAAGCCATGCTCCGCAACGGCATGAACGTTGCCCGCCTGAACTTTTCCCACGGGGATCACGAGTCGCACAAAAAAACCATCGAAACCTTCCGCCGCGTCCGTGACCGATTGGGTGTGCCCGCCGCCGTGATGCTGGACACCAAGGGGCCGGAGATCCGTCTGCGCGATTTTGAGGGCGGCAAGGCGGAAATTGTCAC
>FR890485.1:0-2100 GCA_000433415.1 Clostridium sp. CAG:448 | reverse complement strand
GAGGCCACGTTCTCCTATGCCGACCTGCCCCGGCAGATTGGGCCGGGCACCAAGATTCTCATCAACGACGGCAAGGTGGTTCTGCGGGCAACCGAGGTCAGCGAAACCGACATCCGCTGTGTGGTGGAGTTCGGCGGCACGCTGTCCAACCACAAGAGCATCAATGTACCCAACGTGCACCTGGATATGCCCTATATCAGCAAGGCGGACGAGGCGGACCTGCTCTTCGGCATCGAGCAGGACGTGGATTTCGTTTCCGCTTCCTTTGTCCGGTGTCGCGAGGACGCCGTTGCCATGCGCCGCTTCCTGGATTACCACGGCGGACACAAAATCCGGGTCATCGCCAAGATCGAGAACGCCGAGGGCGTGCGGAATTTTGACGAGATTCTGCAGAACGTGGACGGCATTATGGTGGCAAGAGGGGACATGGGTGTGGAGATCGCCTATGAGCGCCTGCCGGGTATCCAGAAGCAGTTCATCCGTAAGTGCTACAGCGCCGGCAAGATGGTGATTACCGCCACGCAGATGCTGGAGTCCATGGTGCACTCCCTGACGCCGACCAGAGCCGAGATCACCGACGTGGCAAACGCCGTGTTTGACGGCACCTCCGCCGTCATGCTCTCCGGCGAGACCGCCGCGGGCGACCACCCCGCGCACGTCGTCGAGGTCATGGCGCGCATCGCGGAGCAGGCGGAGCAGGACGCGTTCGCCATGCACGCTTACAGGGGGATTATGTATGAATACGAGGCGGGTGACGTGACCAACGCCATCTGCGACGCCGCAGCCACCACCGCGCGGGACATCCATGCCCGGGCAGTGATTGCCGTGACTGAATCCGGCTTTACGGCGCGCCGCGTCTCCAAATTCCGCCCCGAACAGCCCATCATTGCCTCTACGCCGTCGGTCAAGACCTTCCATCAGCTGGCGCTCTCCTGGGGCGTCTGCCCGGTGCTTTCTCTGCGGCAGAACGACACGGACAGCCTGTTCCGCCATGCGATCGACTGCGCCAAGATGATGGACATCGTCGCAAAGGGCGACAAGGTGGTCATCACCGCAGGCGTCCCGCTGAGCGTGGTGGGAACAACCAATATCCTAAAAGTACAGATTGTGGACTGACTGTCGCGCGGCGACCGTACAAGAGACGTATACAAAATGACAGAAAAACGGAGGCGAGAGAGCATGACGGAACGGAAACTGAACAGAGCGCGCCTGGAGGCGCTTTTGCGGGCGCGCACCGAGGCGGACCTTGCGGACGGACGCGTGGGCGGCTGCGCCATGATGGTGCGGCAGGACGGCGAGGTGGTGACGGAAGCGGTCTTTGGGGAGCGGATCCCGGGTGAGGGCGTTCCCATGACGGCGGACACCGTCTTCCGGATGGCATCCATGACCAAGCCCGTCACGGCAGTGGCAGTATTGATGCAGGTCGCGCGCGGGAAGATCGGACTGGACGACCCGGTGGCGGACTATCTGCCCGCCTATGCCCATATGCACACCGGTGCTTTGCAGAACGGGGAGATTATGACGGGTCCGGAAATCCCGCACCCGGTGCGCGTCCGGCACCTGCTGACCCATTCGAGCGGCATCGGCTCCATGGAGCTGGGCGACGTTGTCTTTTCCAAAATGGCACCTGCCGACCGCCGCACCCTGGCGGACGCCGTGGCTTACTACGCCGCACAGCCGCTTGCGTTTGCGCCGGGCAGCGCGCAGGCATACAGCCCGGTCGCCGCGTTTGACGTGCTGGCGCACTTAGTGGAGCTGACCGCCGACGAACCGTATGACGCGTTCCTTGCGCGGGAACTGTTTGCACCGCTCGGCATGACGGACACCGGATTTGCACCGACCGAGGCGCAGTGGGCGCGCATGGCAGGACTGCATAACCGCACCGCGGAAGGGAAGAGTGTGACCGACCACGGCATGGATCACTTCATTTTCGGCGACTTCCCCCTGACCTATTTCTGCGGCGGCGCGGGACTGTATTCCACGCTTGCGGACTACGCCCGCTTTGCGGAAATGCTGCTCCGGGAGGGTAAGACGCCGGAGGGAAAAACCCTGCTGCCCGCCGGATGGATCCGCGACATGCGCACGCCGCAGCTGCCGGCA
>FR890484.1:610-1385 GCA_000433415.1 Clostridium sp. CAG:448 | reverse complement strand
CCTCTGCACCAAATTGTGCCGTAAAAACATCTCGTTAGGTTGTTTTAGCTCATTATATTTAGCTCGTATTGCCAAGTCAAATGTGTAGCAAACCACACCATTCAAATTATAAAATGGTGTGGTTACAGGCACTTGCTTGTCCACAAAGGGCGCACACGGTTTAGCATTGATTTAGACCGCAATTTGAAATTTCGTAGTAGCGATGGCGTACAGATTTATCGTCCTCTTTGTTTCGCCAACCTTGATAGAATAAGGCTTTTCGGCATTTTCCTCATTGTCAGAGTCGTCGTATTTTTTAATTCTGTCGAGTGTCGAAAAGCTATGTATCTTTAAGCCGAAGACCTCACGCTTGTCCTCGTATTTGATACATTGGAACATTTCCGATGCTTCTCTGGGCACGGAAGAACTCGGGCATCTGGAAATGATCGGTGCCATTGTCTGTCAGCTGACGCGCAATCTGACGCCGGAGCAGATCAAAGGCAGCATGTTTGAGCCGTATTTCATTGACCATACCACGGGTGTTTATCCCGTAGCGGCGTCCGGGACGCCCTTTGATGTCAAATATCTGCAGTCCAAGGGCGATGCCATCACGGATTTGCATGAGGATATGGCGGCAGAACAAAAGGCACGTACCACCTATGACAATCTTTTACGAATGATCGACGATCCCGATGTGCTGGATCCGATCCGGTTCCTGCGGGAGCGTGAAGTAGTGCACTACCAGCGCTTCGGCGAGGCGCTGACCAGGGTGCAGGATCATCTGGACGGCAAAAAT
>FR890484.1:0-482 GCA_000433415.1 Clostridium sp. CAG:448 | reverse complement strand
AAAAAATCGGTCGTGCGACTCTTGTAAAAAGGTATTGGCTATGCTATAATGGGAAAAACGGACGAGAAGGGGGACGGCAGATGGATCAATGGATTACGGAGTATGCCTATGCGAAAATCAATCTGTATTTGCACCTGACCGGGCGCAGAGAGGACGGATATCATACGTTGGTCAGTGTCATGCAGAGTGTGGACTTGCATGATATACTGACCCTGTCATGTCCGGGCGGCGGAGAGGGCAAGATCGAACTGCATTGCGATACGCCGGGGCTGTCAACCGGCGAGGACAATCTGGTTTGCCGTGCCGCACGGATGTTTATGGACCGGTATGGAAAACGGAACCTCCGGCTACGGCTCGAAAAGCAGATTCCGATTGCAGCCGGTCTGGCGGGCGGAAGCAGTGATGCCGCGGCAACATTGCGTGCGCTGAATAGGCTGTACGGGTATCCGGCAACCGAGGACGATTTGCTTTGTATGAGTGTG
>FR890483.1:34118-36523 GCA_000433415.1 Clostridium sp. CAG:448 | reverse complement strand
GAGCGGTTCCTTGAGAATTCCTTCTGTATGCAGATGATATTCATATGACCAGGCGTCGCCGGTGGTGCGCCAAGAATCCGGGCCGGGGTATGCATATGTTTCGTCGGCAAGGTGCACCGGACCGAATGTGTTGGTGCGGTTGATTGCCGCGGTGATCCGGACGGTATGGTTGCCTGTCGGCAAATACCCGAGATCCGCACGATAAGGGGCAAATGCGAGCAGTTGTTTGTTCCCGCCGTCTACGGAAATTTCAAGGAGGGCGGCATTGTATTGCGGCACGCGCAAGCTGACCTTGCCCGGTTTCTCCGTGTGTATGTCGTATTGGTAGGTGATTTTTCCGCTGTAAAAGGGAAGCCCTTGTGTTGTAATCGTATCATGTGCCAATACGGTCGGCATTGGGATGACGGTTTTGTTTCTACCGGTGACACGGACACCGAAATCGCCCAAAAGATAGCACCATTCGGTTGCGGTTCGTTTGCCGAAGGGGAGTGTGATCTCCAGAATATTCTCTCCCTTTTTCAGTCCCGGAACAGAAATTGTAGAAATAGCGCGGTCAACATAAAAACCGTCGATATGGGGTTGAATCTTCTGCGCGTTCCATCGCACGGTTGCACGCGCCGCGTCCTCCAATGCCAGATGCAACGGCGGGGTGTGAAATTTTCTTGTGTCAATTTCGCTGTTGATCGTAAAGCGGAGCCGGATTTTGCGGGTGATCGGTTCTTCCGGAATCAGCCACGGTTGCGTTGCGCCACCTCCCCACGGTTCCCAACCAAGGCGCTTGCGCAAAAGGGTATCAACACGCAAAAGCTCCTCTGCAGGGGCAAACGGGTCATCATCCAATGCGTATTCCGCCATATCCAAAAGGAAGACATTCGGTTCCGCAAGTTTATAGGGAACTGCGGGAAAATTCACAGGGAGCGGCGTTTCTGCCACCGCCGGAGACTGCTGTGCACGGATGGTTTCTTTTCCGGGCATAAAGCGGATCAGCAAGCTGTCATGCATGGCAAGCACACGGGAAAGAAGGGTGTTGCCGCCGGACTGAACGACGGGCAACGGAACAACGGTACCGCTTAGGGTATCATAGAGCTGTGCCGTGTAGGTGCCGTGCAGAGAAATGGTGACCGACTGAGAAACGGAAATATGCTTGTTGACCGGATCGCAGGCATGGGCAACAAACAACCAAAGAGAACTGCCGTCCCTTCGGAGTTGATAAGTCAGATTTTCGGTCAGTGTACCGTCGGAATTGCGCATTTCCAAATCGCGAAAAGGAGAAAGCGCCTCCAACAACGCGGCGCGGTCATAGGGAAGTAGACGCGCAGGATTTTCCTCTGCCTCCGTGAGAAGTCGGGCGGATGTGTCCGGATGCGCGTCGGTCAGCGTCGGAATTTTTCCTAAGAAGAACAGAGTGCCCCCGGCGGCGCGAAAAGCGGAAAGACGTTCCAGTGTGCTTTTGCGCAGTGTTGTACACCCCGGAACGACAATGACATCATATGCCATTTTACCGACGCGCAACGGATTGCTGCTAACGGGACAAAGTGCGGGCAGAAGGGACTCGGAAAGAAAGTCAAAATCGATGCTTCCCTTGACCAGCCAATCGGTCAGATCAGAAAACTGACGGTTCATGGTCTCCTGACGTAATCCGTCCTGGGAAAGCGGACCGGTTATGAGCCAATAACTTTCAATGGGATGTATGACACCGACGCGCACCATCGGTATACCGCGGGTCATGGCGGTATTGACACGTGCAAAATGGTCCTCGATGTATGCATATTGTGCAAACCACGGGGAGTGGTCATGGATAGAAGCGGGATAGTCCCGTTTGGATTGTCCCTTCATGGAAACCCAGGAAAGGTGCGGGACACGGACCGTAACACCGCAGGCAGCCTGCCAGTCGCCATGCAGCTTGTGTCCGCGGAAATCAAAGTCCCAGGTGGTTACGCCGTACAATTCGCTCATCATGCCCTCACGTCCGTATTGCCGCACAACGGATTGACATTGCTTTGCAGTGGTAAACTCGTGCCGATTACAGAGCATATCAATTCCCGGAATCTGAAATCCCCGATAGAAACGCATCACCTCGCCGCCGTTCATGGAGGACTGGTTGGTCAGATTTGCCTCCGCCATTGCATGCCCGGTAAAAGCAAGCCCATGCCGATCACACCATGCACCGCACTGATCGCTGTATGCAGAAACAAAGCGTTCGCAGACATGATCGTGGTAATGATAACGAATGCTGGATGCGCGATGATTGGGCAGATCCCAGACCAGTTCCGGCAGGTGCGGGAGCAGCTCTTCCCCATAAGCATTGCGGAAGGTTTCCTCGAAATCAAAGGTGTAGGGAAATACCACATCCTGCCGCGAAACGGGAGTCGAGAGTGCGCTTTGGGCGTGTGTCTGCGGTTCAT
>FR890483.1:0-34106 GCA_000433415.1 Clostridium sp. CAG:448 | reverse complement strand
TTTTCTGGTTTCCTGGGGAAAGGGGGCGGGAACCTCCCCCGCCGAAGCGATCGCCAACCGCGTGCAGATACGCCTCATAGGTCAGGTCAATAAAGCAACGCATGGCTTCCGGCGAGAGAACATCGACATAGGTCTGTCCGTTGTAGCGTGGTGTTTTGGGGACGGTTTCGTGATAGGCATACCAGTCGGTGTCAAAAACCGATTCCGGATTCATGGTATAGCGGACAAGCTGTCCGTGTGTATCCAGCGTGACCGCATATCTGCCAAGCAGGCGGCGCATAGGGACCGGATCATCGTCATTTTGGATTTCATGCGTCGGGAGCGGTCGTGGCGAAAAGCGCAGAAACTGCTGTCTGAAACGCGCATGGCGTGTAACAAACCCGCCTGCGAAACCGGATGGCCAACGGTCCTCGTCGTATAGCCATGCAAGCATCCCTTGCCGCTCGGCTTCCTTGGTACACGATACGACCAGATCCATAAATTCCGGAGACAGATACGGTGTTTCCATGCCGTATCGGACGTGCATGTGAAAGCCGCCGAACCCCATTTGATGCAAAACGCCGATCTGTCGCAGTAATTCCTCCCGTTCCAGTTTGCAGTTCCATGCCCAAAATGGGGTACCGCGGTAGGCGTTGGTCGGATGTTGAAACAATTCTTCCGACAGTGTTTCGCTGTCTTTTTCTTTGTAGAGCATAATTGATCCTCCGTTTGTGAAAGAATCCATCCGCCTTTGAGGACGGATGGATTCTTAAGAAAAAACATGTGTAAAAATGCTTATACGCGTTTGGAAAGAACGTCCCTTTCGTACGCTTCGATTTCCTTGAACCAGCACTTGCATCCCTTTACGCCGTTGCGCTCGCAGAACTCTGCCCAAACGTCGCCCAGCGGCAATGTTTTGACTTCCTCTGTCAGCATCAGGAGCTTAGTGTAATTGGTGCTGTCCTGTAGTTCTTTCATTTCGGTATTGGGAGAAAGCATTGCGTACAGAAGTGCCTTCTGCACATTGCGCATACCGATTACCAATGCGGCAACGCGGTTGATGGAAGCATCAAAGTAGTCGGTTGCAAGGAATACGCGATCAAGCGCATTGTTGCGGACGACCTCTTTCATCATCTCGCGGGTTTCATCGTCAAATGCAACCACGTGGTCGGAGTCCCAACGGATGGGGCGCGTGATGTGCAGTGCGATCTTAGGCGCAAAGCAGAGCAGGGCGGGAATCTTATCCGAAACCACCTCGGTCGGATGATAGTGACCGTTGTCCATCAGCGGGGTAATGCCGCGGGTCATGGCATAGGAAAGCGCAAACTCAGCAGAACCGACGGTGTAGGATTCCACTCCGATACCGAAGACCTTGGACTCAACGGTCGGGAAAACCTTGGATTTATCATATCCGCAGTCAAAGATCTCGTCAAGCGATTTCATGTAGCGGAGGCGGGGACCCATACGGTCGGCAGGGACATCTTTCAAGCCGTCGCCGGTCCAGAAATTGATGACGCAGGGAAAACCGGTCTCATTGGCAAAATATTCCGCAATTCTCATGCAGCAGATGCCGTGGTGCACCCAAAACTGACGGATTTCCTCGTTCGGGTTGGAAAGCGTCAGACCATTTGCCTTCGGGTGGGAGAAGTAGGTGGGGTTAAAGTCCAAACCGGTGTGGTGCGCCTTTGCGAACTCAACCCACTTTTTGAAGTGGCGGGGTTCGAGCGCATCGCGATCGGCAAACTCACCGTCTTCAAAAATCGCATAATTTGCGTGAACATTGATCTTGTGCGTACCGGGGATCAGAGAAAGTGCCTTGTCAAGGTCGGCAAAAACCTCTTCGGGGTTGCGCGCTCTGCCCGGGTAGTTACCGGTTGTCTGGATACCGCCGGTCAAAGGACCGTTGTTGGCAAAACCGAGCACATCGTCTGCCTGCCAGCAGTGCATCGAAATACTGACTTTGGACAGTTTTTCGATGGCAGCCTCGGTATCTACACCGTATTTTGCATACATTTGCTTCGCGCTTTCGTAGCGTTCGTTCATTTGAATTTCCTCCTTATAGATCATACAATTTGGATATGAATCAACCATCCACATTATAAATCATTTTACGTTGGATTGCAAGGGATTTTTCAAAAATCACGTGCGATTTTTATATCTTAAACGGTTCCCGCCGTCAATGCAATCAAAAGCCCTCGGTCATCGGGCTGGACAGCAGCGTCATAGGCGGCGCGGTTGCGGTGAATCTGCCCGCATTTTTCGCATCGGTAAGTGATGACAAAACCTTTTTTGGGGTCGGGGTCTGTGCGGACGGGGCGCATCATGCCACCGCAATCGTTGGAGCGGTCCCCGGGGTTGATGTCAACATGGACAGACCACAGGCAAAACGGGCAATGATCCCGGGAGGAAACACCGAGCGGCAGGACAGTCTTTCCGCAATGCGCGCAGACAAAACCCGCGTCATTTTTGGCAAATCGCTTTTTTTCCATAGCATCTCCTTTTCTCACAGGTCACCTGCATCCGCCGCACGGAAATATTCATCCGTCATGACCTGATAAAAGAGGCGGCGGTAACGGAAGTACGCCCCTTTGTTTTCTCTGCCGAAGTGCACCGCATTGGTGAGAAGCACGCCCCAAAGCCCGGTTTCGCGGTCGCAGTAAAGGGAAGTGCCGGTAAACCCGGTGTGTCCGTAACTTCCCGGAGCAAAGAGATCGCCTGTCAGGGTGGTAATGGGTGCGGTCAGTTGGAATCCCAACCCGCGGTGCTCATTCATACCCGGCGTATAATCGGTAATCGCCTTTTCAAAGGTGCGCGGATTGAGGTAAAGTCCTTTTCCGGTACGCCCGCGTCCGGAGATCATCGCGGCGAATTTTTCCATATCCGCCAGATCGGAGAATACTCCTGCATTTGCGGAAACTCCACCCAGGAAGAATGCGTTTTCGTCGTGCACACGTCCCTTGATATAGCAATTGCGTGCGGCGGAATATTCGGTTGCCGCTACGTCCGGTGTGTCCGGATTGTAACAGGTATGCAGCATGTCAAGCGGGCGGAATACGTAGCGCTCAGCCAGCCGATCCAACGGCTCGCCGCCGACCTTTTCCAGAATTTTTCCCAGCAGAATGTACCCCATACAGGAATAATAGACCTGTTCTCCCGGCTTGCAGAAAGGATCGGACGCGAGAATGGCACGGACGCTGTCCTCCGGAGAGGATGCGCGTGCGGCAAGGGGAATATGAGGCGTGATACCGGATGTATGTGTCATGAGTTGAAATACGGTGACATCGGCACGCACACCGGTGTCGGGAAGGTAACGGGAAAGGGGGTCGGTCAGGAGGATTTTCCCCTCTTCCAGCATCCGCAATGCGACCATTGTGGTCGCAACCAACTTGGATAGGGATGCCAGATCAAACAGCGTGTTTTTTGTGATCGGCTCTTTTTCCGGATAAATCTGTCTGTTTCCCGCAACGCCATCCGCAAGCACCCGGTCGCCGATTCCGACCGCATATACCGCACACGGATATGCGCCGCTCTCGATTCCTTCTTTGACCAGTGCGTCCGTTCTTGAAAAAAGATTTTGCTTTTCCATGCTCTCCTCCGTTTTCTTCCGAAGACATAGCAGTATTTCTTCTGTCGATTGCAATAACATCGCCTCCGGAGCATGTCCGATTATATCACATCCGTAAAAAGAAGTCAAGGAGAAACGGCACATTCGCCCAAAAGCACGGAGGAGCACGGTGTCAAAAAGCGTTTGTAATCTTGACAGAATCTGCCATGGGTGGTATAATAGGGTGTATATGTTTGGGTCCGGAGGCAGATCGCATGGAAAATGCAGAAAAATATCGCTATCTCGGGCGAGTGAATTCGCCGCAACAATTGAAAAAGCTTCCGGAAGCGCAAATTCCGGCGTTCGCGGCGGAAATCCGGCGGTATTTGGTGGATCGGATACGTGAAAACGGCGGTCATCTTGCATCCAATCTCGGGGTCGTCGAGCTGACACTTGCGCTGCACCGGGTTTTTTGCTGTCCGCACGATCATATCATCTGGGATGTCGGACATCAGAGTTACGTGCATAAGCTTCTGACCGGGCGTTTTCAGGAATTTGATACCCTCAGACAAAACGGGGGAATTTCGGGCTTTACCAGACGGGACGAGAGTCCCTTTGATTGCTTCGGTGCCGGACACAGCTCCACCTCGATTTCCGCAGCGCTCGGCTTTGCACAGGCAGACAAGCTTTCCGGATCCGATGCCTACACGGTTGCCGTGGTCGGAGACGGTGCGTTTACCGGCGGTATGATTCACGAAGCACTCAACAACTGCGACCGCGATCTTCGTCTCATTATTATAATCAATGAAAACGAAATGTCCATATCGAAAAACATCGGACGTTTCGCTACCAATTTGGCACGTATCCGACGTGCACCGGGGTACATTCGTACCAAGCGCGCAACCGCACGGGCGGTGCAAAGAATTCCGCTTGTCGGCAATGGGTTGTATACGGCTCTGGTGGATACCAAGCAGACCCTGAAAAATGCGCTGTACGGCAGCAACTATTTTGAGGATCTCGGACTGTATTACCTCGGACCGTGCGATGGGAATGACTACAACGCGGTCGAGGCATTGCTCAGAGAGGCAAAGAACCAAAACGAGAGCGTCGTCATTCATTTGAAGACCAAAAAAGGCAAGGGGTATCTGCCGGCGGAGCAATGTCCGAATCTTTATCACAGCATGTATCCCGGGCAGACACCGGAAAAGCCCTGCGAAACATTTTCTTCCGTTTTCGGAAGGACGCTGACCGACCTTGCCGACCGCGATTCGCGTATCTGTGCAATCACCGCAGCCATGTGCGAGGGAACGGGGCTGGTTCCGTTCCGGGAAAAGCATGCCGCAAGATTTTTTGATGTCGGCATTGCTGAGGAACACGCCGTCACCTTTGCGGCAGGGTTGGCTGCCGAGGGAAAACGTCCGGCTGTCGCCGTTTATTCTACTTTTTTGCAGCGTTCTTACGATCAGATTCTGCATGACGTTGCTCTGCAGCATCTCCCGGTTGTATTCTGTGTTGACCGCGCGGGATTGAATGCACACGACGGTACCACGCACCACGGCATCTTTGACCTCGGCTTTTTTTCGCAGATTACGGGAATCCGTGTTTACATGCCTGTCACCTTCGACGGATTGCGGCGTGCGTTGAACGAGGCGTTTTCCCTGGATGCGCCATGTGCGGTTCGTTATGCCGGCGGCGGAGAGAAAAAACGTCTTGCGAATGCCTGTCATGCCGCACACGACGGTATGGCGGAAGCAGTGATTTCCGATGCCTGTGTGATCCGAAGCGGCGGGGAGCGGTGCGACGGTGTGATTGTCACGCTCGGAATGCTCGGCGACGAAGCACTGGAAGCGGCTGAACGTTTGAAGCCGGCGGCAATCCGCGTGATTCTTTGCGAAAAACTGACGGATTACGCGTCGCTGTCCGCAGTCGTCTGCGGACTTCTGCCTTCCGAAAAGTGTCCGGTTCTGTTTGCGGAAGAGGGCATTTATGCGGGCGGATTTTGCATGAATCTTGCGGATGCAATGCGCACTGCACAACAGATGCAAAACCGCGCTTATACAATCCACGCGATTAAAGAACCTTACCGGTTACCGGAACCCGGAGAGAATTATTTGCAATTGTTCGGACTGGATGCCGTGACCTTGGCACGCACCCTGTCAGAACTGATGCACAAACAGGAGGAGAAGTAACATGCCGTGTTTTTTTATCACATCCGATTCCTTTTCACCGGAGGGCTGTATCACAATCATCGGTGAGGATGCACACCATATTTCCCGTTCTCTGCGCATGGCGGCAGGGGAACATATCACGGTTGCCGATCAGAACGGTATACTGTATGACTGCGCACTGGAGAGCTTTCTGCCGGACTGTGTCATTGCCCGCATCTGCGGCGCATGGCAAGCGGAGTCGGAACCGCCCTACAGAATCCACCTATACCAGGGGCTTCCGAAGGGAGATAAATTGGAGATGATCATTCAAAAATCCGTCGAATGCGGCGTTTATGACATCACGCCTTTTGAAAGTGAATATTGCGTCGTGCGCATGCGGCACGATGACGGTGAAGCGGAAGCGCGGAAGCTGCAGCGGCGTCAGAAAATTGCAACGGAGGCTGCAAAACAGTGTGGGCGCGGTATACTGCCGCAAGTGTTTCCTCCGGTGACGTTCGTCGAAATGCTCAAACGTGCTGCGGGTGCGGATTTGTGCATTTTTTGCTATGAGGGGCAGAGGACTGTTTCCATTGCCAAAGTGCTTGCGGGTGCCCGTGAAACGCTCTTTTTCAAGAAAAACGGGGGTGAAACCGCGGTGAAAACAGTCGATATTTCCGTAATTATCGGCAGTGAAGGCGGTTTTTCTCCAAAAGAGGCGGAACTGGCGTGCAATGCCGGCGCAATTCCGACAGGGCTTGGAAAACGCATTCTCCGCACGGAAACGGCACCCGTCTTTGCACTCAGTGTCCTTAGCTACGCTTTTGAATTGTCTGGTTTGTGAGATTTGCATATGTCTATTTTGTCGTGAAAAATTCAAAAAAAATTTTTGGCTTTTTCATTGAAAACATTGAAAAGCCTATTGAATTTCCACAAAAGTCATGGTATAATATAGAACAGATTGAACAATCAAAAAAAATCGAAGCAAATTTAAGGAAATGAGGATTAGGAAATATGTCTAACAGATTGTTTCAAAGCGTGATCCATCAAATGAAGGACGCGATCGACCGTGTGATCGGCGTGATCGACGAAAACGGCTATGTGATTGCCTGCTCCGAGCTGGTCAAGATCGGCGAAACCAGACAGGGAATCAAGGAGGAGCTTTCGTACAGCTCGGAAGTGGTTGTTTCCGGCGGTTATACCTACCGTCCTCTTTCCGGCGGCTCAAAGGCAGAGTACGTTGTCTTTATCGAAGGCGAGGACAAAATGGCAGAGAAAATGACCCAGGTTCTTGCCATTTCGCTGTCCAATATCAAGAATCTGTACGATGAAAAGTACGACAAGGGCTCATTCATCAAAAACATCATTCTTGACAACATTCTGCCCAGTGATATCTATATCAAGTCCAAGGAACTTCATTTCAATACAGAGGAAACGCGTATCGTCTTCCTGATTAAATTCTTCGGAAAGACGGAAATGATGCCGTACGAGATGCTTCAGAATATGTTCCCGGACAAGTCGAAAGATTACGTGATCAGCGTCGGTGAGCATGACGTTGTACTGGTCAAGGACATCAAGCCCGGTATGGAAACGAAAGAACTGGAAAAGATTGCGGTCAATATTGCGGACACGCTCTCTACCGAATTCTACACCAAGGTTGCAATCGGTATTTCTACTGCCGTCGATAACATCAAAGATCTTGCGCGCGCTTACAAAGAGGCGCAGGTTGCACTGGAAGTCGGCAAGGTATTTGAAACCGAAAAGAGCATCATCAGCTATGAGAACCTCGGAATCGGCAGATTGATTTATCAGTTGCCCACCACGCTGTGCGAAATGTTCCTGCAGGAAGTGTTCAAGAAAGGCAGCCTGGAATCTCTTGACCGTGAAACACTGATGACCATTCAGTGCTTCTTTGAAAACAACCTGAACGTTTCCGAAACTTCGAGAAAGCTGTTTGTCCACCGGAATACGCTGGTATACCGTTTGGAAAAAATCCGCAAACTGACAGGGCTTGACCTGCGCGAGTTTGAGCATGCCATCACGTTCAAGGTGGCTTTGATGGTCAAAAAGTACCTGAATTCCAAGCCTTCAAAATACTGATTGAATCAACAGCAACGGATTCGTCATCGCGGGAGAGGATGCGTATGCATAGATGTGTCTTTTTTGCACATATATGTATATAATTGCAATGGTGCGCGAATTTGTGCACGAAAGAGAAGAGGAGCCGAATGAACGAATTTGATGATTCCCGGAATTCCGCTGAAAATAACCAGCCGGAGAAGCCGGAAGAAAAAGAAGAAAAAAAGAACGAGCCGGACGGCAATACAGCAAAACAGGAGGGGCAGCCGGACGTTTATGTTCCTGCCAAGAAAACACGCACCGTTTCGATGCGTTCCTTCCTGGTTTCCGTTGTCGCGGTTTTTGTGGCTGCAGTTCTTTTGACGGTGTCAATTTGCAGCCAGGTTTACCAGAGAAAACTGATTGACGCCAAAAATGATTCTTACAATCAAGGCACCAGTGATACGGGCGCGACGGACCTTGCGGGAGTATCCAAGCAGCTTGCCACTTTGGATTCGCTGTTTTCTGAGTTGTATTATGATTACGATGACATTGACAAAGAAGCGCTTGGTGTCGCCCTGCTCAAAGCGTACGTTGAAGCAACAGGAGACCTGTATGCGGAGTATTACACTGCCGAAGAATTTGCGGAGATGAGTGCGGAAAACAACGGCGACATGGAAGGAATCGGTGTCAGCGTTATTTACACCAATTTGGAAATCAACGGTGTGGAATACGGCGTAATGCAGATCATTGCCGTGTACGAAAACACACCTGCCGCCAAAGCCGGTGTACAAGTGGGTGATTGCATTGCATATGTCGGCGAGGGCGAGGACCGTGTGCTTGTGCAGGCGGCGGGCTACACCAAGGCGGTGGCAAAGCTGCGCGGCAAGGCGGGAACGACTGCTTCGTTCACCGTTTTAAGAAAGAACGAAAAGGACGAATACGAGGAAGTCAGCTTCAATATCGTACGTGAACACTTTACCACACAGTCGGTGTCCGGTCGCGTGTTGGATGCGGATTCCTCTGTCGGTGTCGTTCGCATTATGCAGTTTGACCTGACAACGCCCACGCAGTTTTCTGCGATCATGGATGAACTGAAGGAAAAGGGATGCAAATACTTTGTGTTTGATGTCCGCAATAACCCCGGCGGTGACCTGAAGTCCATTGAAGCGGTGCTCAGCTTTTTCTTAAGCGAGGGAGACCTCCTGGTTTCCACGGAGGATAAATACGGCAACAGTTCCAAGGATCTCGTAAAGGTCTATACGGGGACGGGGGATTATGCCGGATGCAGCGTCAAGAAATCCGACATCGGAAAATACCGCGGAACGCCCTGTGTTGTGCTGACAAACGGTAATACCGCAAGCGCGGCAGAGCTTTTCACGCAGACCATGCGCGATTACAACCTTGCTAAGATCGTCGGAACAAAGACATACGGAAAAGGCTGTATGCAGTCCATCTTTACACTGGAACGCTACGGCATCCCCGGGGCGCTCAAACTGACGACGCGTATGTATTTTTCCAAGAGCCATCATGTTTACCATGGCATCGGGATTGAGCCGGATGAAACCGTGGAATTGAGTGAGGAAGCATTAAAATACAATGTTTTTGTCCTGCCGGACGAACTGGATGACCAGTTGCAGAAGGCACTTCAGATTCTGAAGTAATAAAAATCAAAACCGATTCATTCGGCAAAGCACCAAAGGAGAAACGAACATGGCGGACACAACCAAGCAGACCCTATATACCCCGGAAGGGTATCGGGAACTGGAAAACGAACTGAACTACCTGAAATATACAAAGCGTGAAGAGGTGAAGGAACAGATTGCCGTTGCACGTTCTTACGGCGACCTCTCCGAAAACTCGGAATACGACGAGGCGCGCAATGAGCAGGCAAAGACCGAAGCACGCATCAAGGAGTTGGAAGAACTGATTGCCCATGCGGTTATCATTGACGAAGAGAGCATTGATAACAGCGTTGTCAGTCTGGGTTCCACCGTTAAAGTTTACATTGTAGAAGACGACGAGGAGTTGGAATACAATATTGTCGGTTCCAACGAAGCCAACCCGCGGGAAATGCGCATTTCCGACCAGTCCCCGATCGGGAAAGGACTGATGGGTTCCAGAGCGGGCGAAACAATCACCATTGAGGTGCCGAACGGTACACTGCACTTTGAAATCCGCGATGTAATCCGTTCCAAATCGCATGAGGCGTAATTTGTAAAGCATTCCCAATCATCTAAGTTAGAAATACGGATATGACAGCGATGTGATATCCGTATTTTTCGGAATTTTGTTGTAAAAGCGGAGGATTGACCATGCGTAAGGATCAGGACAGGGAGCGCCTGCGTGAAGAGGATGAACGTTGGGACCTTCCGGACGAGAAGCTGGATGGGCAGCAGGAAATTGCGGACAGCAGTCCGGCGGTACGGAAGCTGGACAATTTCTGGTATCACTATAAATGGACGGTCATCATTGTTACATTCTTTGTTGTCGTGTTTGTAATCGGGTTGGTGCAGATTCTGACCAAGGAAAAAGATGACTGTATGATTCTCTACGGAGGCGGGCATTACCTTTCCGAGAGTGAGGGGGCGGCAATCGAAAAGATTGTTGCCGGTTTGATGCCGGGCGATCTGAACGGCGACGGAAAACGCGTGGTGTCCGTAGTCGGGTACGAGATTTATTCGGAGGAAGAAATCCGCGCCATTAACGGAACCAAGGACGAAAACGGAAACCGGCGTGAGATCAACGTCAGCTATAATAAATCCCAATTCGATACCTGTAATTCGCTGATCGGCTCCGGCGAGGTTGCAGTCTGCTTTGTCAGCCCGTGGATTTATGACAACCTGAACGGGGGGCCCGATCAAAGCGGTCAGACGGTGGGGAGCCGTTTGGTTGCTCTTTCCGATCTTTTCGGTGAATCTCTGCCCAAAGGCACTTTGCCTGGCGGGGACGGAGTCAGGCTCGGCGATACCGATTTGTATCGGTACACAAAGGAGCTGCAGGTGCTTCCGGAAGACACGGTGATTTGTCTTTTGAAACCGTATGTGTTGGGGAGTACAAGCAAAGAAGATTATTACAATAACGCCAAAACCGTATTCAAAGCGCTCGTATCCTTTGATGCGGAAGAGTAATTTTACTCTGATTTTGACATATGGGGACGGTTTCTGATCGTCCCCGCAACCATTTTTCAGTGAAATTTTATAAAAATCCAAAAGAACCCGAAAGAAAGTGAAAGCATCATGAAAAACTCCAACAACCGTTTGCGCGCGACCCCCATACTGCTCCTGACCTGTCTTGTCTGGGGATTGGCATTTGTTTTTCAAATCAAAAGTTCCGAATTGATTCCGCCACTGATTTTTAATGGGCTGCGTTTCACGGTCGGGGCACTTTCCATGATTCCGGTTGCGTTTCTGTTCGAAAAACAAAAAAAGCCCGTATCTGTGGAGGCACCGGAAATGCATGGCGCCACTCATTCTGTCAAGGCGATCCTCCGTTACGGTTTTATTTCCGGCGCCTTTTTGTGTATCGCCTCCGGCTTGCAGCAATACGGATGTACGTTTACGCAAAGCGCGGGACTTTCCGGCTTTTTGTGCGGTATTTATCCGCTTCTGACACCGCTTGCATCTTTTGTTGCCTTCCGCAGAAAGCCGTCGGCAGGCGTGTTTTTCGGATTGTTCCTGGCAATCGGCGGTCTTTCCTTGCTTACCCTGTTCGGGCTCTCCTCCTCCGGAAATACCGGTACGGAAACCGATTGGATGTGGTTGGGAATTCCGCTTCTGATTGGCGCTGCGTTTTTCTTTGCCATGCAAATGGTGTCGGTTGACTATGCGGTCGAGCGTGTCAATTGTCTTTGGTTTTCCTTTGCCCAGTTTGCGGTATGCGCAGTTCTCTCACTGTTGCTTGGACTGGTGTTTGAGTATAACGGAATTACCATAGCCGGGAAACAGGCGATTACGGCATTCACATGGCGTGGAGTGTTTGAGGGAATTGACGGGATTCTGTACTGCGGCATCTGTTCGGTCGGAATCGGTTATACATTACAGACCGTCGGTCAGAAAATGACCGATGCCAATTACGCCGCGGTCATTTTCAATGCGGAAGCCGTTTTTGCCGCAATCGGCGGTGTTTTGTTCGGAACGGATCATATCAACGTCATCGGCTACGTGGGCTGTGCGCTGATTCTGAGCGGGATTGTCCTTTCCGAAATGCTGCCGGTGCGCTCCGGAGCGGATCGCCCTGCTCCCTGATGCGGTCTGTGGGAAACGTAAATGCAGAAACGGCATAAAAAGCAGACTACAGGATTGACAAACAGGGAATTTGCCTGTATAATAGAGTATAAAGAATAAAAAGCGTATTCGTACATATGGCAGAGTACGAAAAGTCGAAAGGAGCTTCATTATGGGATTGATAAAAGCCGCACTCGGTGCCGCGGGCGGTGTCCTCGCGGACCAATGGAAGGAATTTTTTTACTGTGACGCATTGGATAAGGATGTTTTGGTCGTGCGTGGACAAAAACAGATCACCAAACGTTCTTCCAATAAAAAGGGAAACGATAACGTCATTTCCAACGGTTCGGGCATTGCCGTTGCGGACGGTCAGTGTATGATCATTGTTGACCAGGGAAAGGTTGCAGAATTCTGTGCGGAGCCTGGAGAGTATACCTGGAACAACTCCAGTGAGCCAAGTATTTTTACCGGCAAATTCGGTGAGTCCGTCAAAAAAACATTTGCCGAAATCGGCAGACGTTTTACATACGGTGGAGATCCCGGCAAGGATCAGCGTGTTTACTATTTTAACACCAAGGAACTGATTGACAACAAATTCGGAACCGCAACACCGATTGAATTCCGGGTGGTCGACCGTCGGATCGGACTTGACCGCGATGTGCACCTGCGCATCAACGGTACCTATTCTTACTGCATCAGTGACCCCATTCTTTTCTACACGAATGTCTGCGGAAACGTCACGAGCAGTTATCAGCGGAATGAACTGGACGGTCAGCTGAAGGCGGAATTTACCTCCGCCCTGATGCCGGCAATCGGAAGAATGTCCGAGTTGGAACTGCGCCCGAACCAGTTGATGGCGCATACCACGGAGTTGCGGAATTACCTGAACGAAGAGCTGACGGCTGAGTGGGCAAAGCGGCGCGGGCTTTCGATTGTATCCGTCGCACTCGGCGCGGTGACGCTGACGGAAGAGGACGCGGAAATGCTTCGTCAGGATCAGCGGGCAGGAATGTACCGGGATCCCGGTTTGGCTGCCGGCATGCTCTCCGTTGCCCAGGCAGATGCAATGCGCACCGCCGCCGGAAATGCCAATGGCGCAATGGCGGGCTTTATGGGAATGGGTGTTGCCATGAATGCCGGAGCCAATACGCAGAACCTTTATACCATGCAACAGCAGCAGATGGCGCAACAGCAGGCAGACGCAACCGCGGGCGCAGCCGCACCGGCGGACGAATGGACCTGTCCCGGGTGCGGAAAAACGGTGAGTGGGAAATTCTGTCCCGAATGCGGTGCCAAAAAGCCTGTTCCGCAGACAGCCGACAGTTGGGTGTGCCCGCAGTGCGGTTCGCAGGCAAGAGGAAAATTCTGTCCGGAATGCGGTGCAAAAAAGCCGGAAGAATCCGGTCGTTGGACATGTTCCTGCGGGACGGAAAACAGTGGAAATTTCTGCTCCAACTGTGGTGCCAAAAAGCCGGAAGGAAAGCCGATCTACCGTTGCGATCAGTGCGGTTGGACGCCAGAGGATCCGACCAATCCGCCCAAGTTCTGTCCGGAATGCGGCAACAGATTTGACGAGAACGATATTGTACGCTGAATTTTATACTTTCGGGAGGTGATGGGCATTGGAGAACCGGGAAAAGACCGTTCAGCAATTCAAGTGTCCCTGTTGCAGTGGCGCCATTGAATTTGATACCAATCTGCAAAAAATGAAGTGTCCGTTCTGTGACACGGAGTTTGATCTGGATACATTGAAGCAATTCGATGAAACCATGAACGAGGAACAGCCGGACCATATGGACTGGAAAGCGGACAGCAAAACATGGGCTGCATCCGAAGCTTCTGAGATGAAGACCTATGTCTGTCAGGCATGCGGAGGAGAAATTTTGGTAGAGGCATCTGCTGCTGCGGCATTTTGCCCGTATTGCGGAAATCCGGTCGTTTTGGAAGGGAATGTGTCCGGAGAATTGCGTCCGGATTTGGTGATTCCTTTCAAATTGAGCAAAGAGGACGCGATCCGCGCAATGGAACAGCATCTTTCCAAGAAAAAGCTTTTGCCAAAGGTTTTTAAGGATGAGAACCATTTGCAGGAAATCAAGGGGATATACGCTCCTTTTTGGCTGTACGATGCCGATTGCAAAACTGGCGTTCGCTGTCGCGCGACGCGTGTCAACTGTTGGAGCGACAGCCGGTTCAACTATACGGAAACCTCGCACTTTTTGGTGTTCCGCCAAGGTTCGCTGTCCTTTTCACATGTCCCCGTGGACGGTTCCACGCGGATGCCGAACGATCTGATGGAATCCATCGAGCCGTTTGACTATCGTGATGCGGTGGATTTCAAAACCGCATATCTCTCCGGCTTTTTTGCCGATCGCTACAACGAATCTGCCGCCGATTGTGAAAATCGTGTCAATGAACGAATCAAAAACAGTACGCAGTCTGCCGTGATGTCGACCATTGTGGGATACAGTTCCGTGGTTCCCGAAAACACCTCGGTGCAGATGACCGCTGGAAAAACACTGTACGCTCTTTTGCCGGTATGGATTTTACGCACTGAATGGAACGGCAAGCAATACCTGTTTGCCATGAACGGGCAGACGGGGAAGTTTGTTGGTGATCTTCCTATGGATAGAGGCGCATACCATCGTTGGCTGTGGGGGCTGACCGGTGCTGTCAGCGCCGGGATCATCGGACTGTCTCTTCTCATCCATTTCCTGTTCTGATGGGGGAGGTGCGCATTTTGAAACAAACAGTAAAACGTATTTTGGCACTCTCTCTGTTGCTCTTTCTCTGTGTACTTTCGGTTCTGCCTGTCTTTGCTGAAGACGCGGAAGCAACGGAAATCCACGATCCGCGCCTGGTAGACATGGCAGGACTGTTGGATGCAGACGATGCTGCAAATCTGACCGCACTGTTGGACAGCCTGAGTGAAAAGCTGCAATTTGAAGTCGTTGTAGTGACGACGAATGATCTTGACGGAAAAACACCGCGCGATTATGCGGACGATTACTATGATTACCATCAATACGGTTACGGAAAAAAACATGACGGCGTCCTTTTTCTCCGCTATATCAACGGTGACAGCAGAGAGGTCTGGATTTCCACGACAGGCGAGGGCATCCGCGCCATCAGTGAGGATGATATCCAAGACATTTTTGACCGTATGTCGGACGATTTTTATGCCGGACGTTACTACGGCGCCTTTCTGACCTATGCCGAGGAAGTGGAACGGTTGGTTGAATATCACCGTTCGTATAAGATTATATGGGTCTTTGTCGGTCTTGGCTGCGGTTTGTTGGTTGGTCTTTTGGTGACCGGCACCATGAAGGCATCCCTGAAAAGTGTCCGCACGGCACGTTATGCAGGAAATTATGTCAAAGACGGCAGTCTGAAAATTGATGTTGCGCGCGATATTTTCCTGTATCGCACCATCACACGGGTGCCGCGTCAGACGGCAGAACGTTCCGGCGGGTCCTCCCATTCCGGATCCTCCGGCACCTCGCATGGCGGCGGTGGTCGTTCCATGTAAGATGATATAAAAGGTCCCCCGTTCTATTCACCATCTGTGAAGGAGCGGGGGATTTTCAGGTCAAATTTCAATCAAAAAACAGTTACATCGACAGTGAATGCAAACGCACCGCACCGCACACGAACCTGACCGGTTCCCGCAATGCCGCGTGCGCGCACCGTTCCATCTTCGTCTACAAGCAATAACTCCGGTGCGAGGTTCTCAAAGGTGACACCGTCCTTGGGCTCACAGATTTCAAAGAAATTTCCGTCAGACCAGGTTGCCATACCGCGGATTTGTTTCTTTTCTCCGGCAGACAGGGAAATACGATAGTTTGTCAGCATCGGTGTAAAGGAAGTCAGTTCCCGCGTTTCTTTATCATAACACATATCCGGGTCGTCCACATAAATCAGGAATTCGCAGAACAATCCCTCAAAATGCGCGTCCACATAGGTATATCCGACCTGTTTTGCAAAAACGGTACCATCACGAATTTCAATAACGGCAGGGTCGAAGTTATCGTAAAGGATGCCCTCGTTTACTTCCCGCGTTTCATAGCAGGTATTCATCACACGCATGGACAGTTCCAGAGAATCCCCGGGACTCAGACGCAGATAATGCGGGGCAGGCGCCGTGAGAATGATATCCCAAATCGGGTCCGGACGTTCCCAGAAAACAACTTCCCGTTGGATATTCGGCTGATCCGTTTCAGAATAGAAGGGCTCATCCATTGCCTCGAAGTCATAGCGATGCAGGCGCGTGCCCCAGCAGCCCCATTTGTTTCCGTAAGCATAGCCGAGCAGCATAACGTCTCCCTTGCGGGTATGGTGCAGGCAGTCTCCGGATATGCCGCAATTGTGGAGCATAAAGCTTGTGTTGACACGGATTTCATTGACACGGGTAAAGTGCAAGCCGTCGTCCGATTCACTGACAGACAAGAAGCTGTCTTTTGTGAAACGGCGATCTGTCGCGAGCGCGATAAATTTGTCCAGATCTTCGCAGTAAACCACATCATAAGAGTCATTGGAGCCGGAGTTGCGAACCGCCGCGGTTCCGTGATAGGTCAGGCGTCCCGGCCAGTTCGGGTCCGTAACATCCGCGGTTGCAACCCGTGTTTCGGAATAGAGGGATCCGTCTGCTTTTCTGGATGACCATGTGTAGTAGATATAGAGCGTTGTATCCTTGACAACAAAGGAAAACTCCCCGGCACCCCAATCGTGCCAGTCTTCGTCATAGTAAATAACCGGCGCCGGTTTTCCGATCCAGTGCAGCGTGCCGTTTGCCGTTTCTCTTGTTTCTCCCCATCCGTTTCCGTTCCATTTTTCAAAGGGACCGGTGGGGGAGGCGGAACGTGCGACAAATCCGTTGTTGCACACACCGCCGGCATCCGCGAAAATGGTTGAAGTGTATCCGATATAGTAATAATCGCCGTACTTAAAAACAGCAGGGTCGCAAACGGAAAACCAATCCATGGAATGCGGTGTCGGTGTCATCACAACACGTTCGTCTGACCATGTTTTGCCGCCGTCGGTCGAACGCCGATAGGTGAACCAGTCCGCTTCAAAGCAGTCACCGGGCGACGCGAACCACCCCTCGCAGATGCCGTCGTGTACCATAATGGACGGTCCGTACCGATATCCCCATTCCTGCCCTTTGCGCAACATAAAAATATCCTGTCCTTCATCCGGAAGGATCAATCTGAAATGCTTTTTTGTCATTTGCAATACTCCTTTCAGGAATCCTTTGCGAAAACAGATCAACAGCTCCGCGAGACCATTTTACCATGCAATTTGCGGAAAGTCAACCATTTTTTGCAGATTTCAATATGGTTATTAAGCACAACAATTGATATAGTGATATGAATAAATTGTATATATGCACAAAATTTTGTTATTTTTCAAAATCGCTTGACTTTTCGGTCTGATGTGCTATACTACATGCGTTTAGTTTGTCTGATTTTGGCAAACATCCCCGAAATCCGAAAGGAGATGATCTTATGTTACCGCTTGATTCATGCCCGGAATCTGTGCTTGCGCTTCTCGGCGCCTACGGTGCACATCCGGATGCAATGGATGTCTGTCTGCATTTTGACCTGGACTGCGCGGGGAACTTCGGTGAGGTTTGGCTCTTGCTTTCCAGTACCGAAGGAATGCTCTACCGCGTCAGCGACTCTGTTGAGGCGTTTCCGTTGGCAATTCTGACAGAACCCTACATTGATAACTATACAACCTCCAACCGCTTGCAGGTACACCGTCACCGTGAGGATGATCTTCCGCCCGTCATGGAAGAGGGAGAGGACCCGGAGGCGTTCCGCCAAAGACAGCGTGCATACGATTGTTCCGGCGAAACCATGGTGCTCGGTTACTGTACCAACGCCTGCAAGAAAAAACTGAGCGCGTTTCTGAATCTGTGGGATCGGCTTGGCAGAGGGGAGACCGTTGGCGCTGATGATGCACTCTTTGACCAGTTCAATATGACATGCCCGAAATGCGGGCGTCCATATGACGATCAGGAGCGAAAAATCTGTTCGCACTGTGTCAATAAAAAAGGTGTTTTCCGCAGACTGCTTCAATACTTTACAAACTTCCGTCTACAACTCGCAGCGGTACTATTGCTGTTGCTTGGATCGACACTGATTTCATTGGTGTCCCCGATTGTCAGCGGGCAGCTTTTGTTTGACCAGGTTATTTCCGAGCCGTCCTACAATGATGCGGGGAAGCAGATTACAGGAACCATGCATGAAGAGAAGTATGTGTACCTGTTTGTCGGCATTTTGATCGGTCTTGCGGTTTTGAACCTGCTCATAGGCGTCCTGCGAAACCGGATCAATGCCTACATGTCAACCCGCGTGGTAAAGAACATCAAGAATGAAGTTTTTATTGCCATGCAAAAGCTGTCGCTTTCCTATTTTAACAAGAACCCAACAGGGCGGTTGATCAACCGCGTTAATTACGATGCGGAAAGAATCAGAAGCTTTTTCATTGACGGTCTGCCGTTCTTTTTGGTGCACGTCCTGCAATTTATCGGGCTTGCCGTAATCCTGTTTACGATCAACTGGAAGCTGACCTTACTTTTGTTCATTCCGATCCCGTTGATTGTCTGTATTATCAAGTTCCGTCTGCCGAAGCTCTGGCGTTCCTATTCCAAGCTTTGGAGACGTTCTTCCTCGATGAATTCCATGATGAACGATTCGCTTTCCGGCATTCGTGTGGTCAAGGCATTTGCAAAGGAAACCGATGAAACAGCGCAGTTTCTGCACTATTCCACAAAGCTTTATGATGCCAACCTGCATACCAACATGATCGCGCTGACCATCTTTCCGGTTGTTTCCATCATTATCGGTGTTTTCTGCCATGCAATGTGGGGAATCGGTGGTATTGTCGTTATCGGAAAAGAGATGACATATGGACAATTGACCGCCTATATCGGTTATACCGGCATGATTTTCGGTCCGTTGAGCTTTTTTACCAATTTTACGGATTTGGTAACGGATACGATGAACTCCGCTGTCCGTATTTTTGAGGTTATTGACGCCGTGCCGGATATCACCGACGCTCCCGATGCCGTTTCCATGCCGGAGATCAAAGGGGAAATCGGATTCAATCATGTCTGCTTCCATTACAATCCCAATCGCCCAATTCTGAAAGACGTCACTTTCACGATCCATCAGGGCGATCACGTCGGACTTGTCGGACACACCGGAAGCGGAAAGAGCACCATTGCCAATCTGATTACACGTATGTATGACGTGGTCAGCGGTTCCGTCACGCTGGACGGTGTGGATATCAAAGAGATCAAACAGGCGGACATCCATCGAAATATTGCAATTGTTTCGCAGGAAATTTTTATTTTCCGCGGTACGATTGCGGACAATATCCGCTATGCAAGACCGGAAGCAAGCATGGAAGAGGTCATTGCCGCCGCCAAATCCGCAAACGCACATGACTTTATCATGCGGTTGCCGGAAGGGTATGAAAGCAACGTGGGAATCGGGAATCGTTCGCTGTCCGGCGGCGAGCGCCAGCGGATTGCCATTGCCCGTGCGTTGCTGCTTAATCCTTCTATCCTGATTCTGGACGAGGCAACCGCCGCGATGGATACCGAAACAGAGTGCCAAATCAGCAACGCAATTGACAAACTGATTGTCGGTCACACTACCATCAGTATCGCGCACCGCCTTTCCACGCTGAAGAACTGCAATTATCTGATGTCAATCGATAATGGGGAACTGGCGGAAATGGGAACGGCAGAAGAATTGCTTGCACGTAGGGGAATTTATTATAAACTGTGGACGCTGCAAACCGAACAGATGCAGAAAGTAATGGAGGGCAATTAAATGAGTAACCAGATGAAGGAAGATGAATTGTTTACCGGGCGACAGTCGGTTGCTCTCACACCGCAAAATGCCATGTTCAGCACATCTGCGGGTGGTCTGATTTCCCTGGATCTTTTGCACGAGGACGGCTCCAAAGAGTCCTTTGAGCGGATTGTTCCGGTTCGTGCATTCCCGATTTCAGCACCGGATGAATTTATTTCCATCCGTGAACCGGATACCCGGTTCAAAGGGCGCGGACAGGAAATCGGCATGATCCGAAAGCTCTCGGATTTTGATGAAAAGGCGGAACAGATGATTCTGGCAGAATTGGAGCGACGGTATTTTACGCCCTCTATTCAAAAAATCTACTCCATGCACGAAAAATTCGGCTATTCCTATTGGAAGGTTGCAACCAGCGCCGGTGAGGTGGAATTTGTGATGAACAATCCGACCAACAATATTCGGACACTGGAAAACGGAAGGGTTCTGATGTACGATATTGACGGTAACTGCTTTACCATTGAAGATCCGCAAAAGCTCGACCGTGCAAGCTTCAAAAAGGTCGAAATATACCTCTGACGGAGGGCAATTATGAATTTACTGTATGATCTGAAGCCCGCCGATCGGGCAGCGCTTGAGGCAGCGGATGGCGGACAGGAACGGATTTTCTACTGCCTGCCGTTCGACTGCAGGGAAAAGCGACGTATAACCGGGTATATGGTGTTTACCGAAAAGCACATTTACCGGATTCTGAACGGCAAAGTGGAAATGCAGTGGGAATTTTCCCACATGTCGGATTTTTCAACCGAGGTTCTCTACGGTTGCGGTGGCTTTTACGCAAAAGTGGACGGCGTAAGCACACTTTTATGCCGGTTTGTTACCGGACGGAATCTGCCGCGGTATACCATCGTCTGCGAGGCATGTGAAGAACTGGCAAAGGGACAGGTGGAAGAACCGATTGTCAACAGAGAACCGGAACGGTATTGCTCCAAATGCGGACGGCCGTTTGTCATGCACACCCATATCTGTCCGTTTTGCCAAAGCAAAAGAGAGGTATACGGAAAGCTGTGGGGAATGACCAAGGGACTGCGTCTGATGATGCTGATCCCCCTGATTACCGCGGCATTTGCACTCGGACTGACGTTTCTTTCCCCGCTGTTGCAAAAAATCCTGATTAACCGTTATATCACTGCAAACAAGGAAACATTTGAAAACAACTGGCTGTTGCACTTTGCTCTGATTGCCGCCTCCATTGTCCTGATTGATGTTGTTTACAAGCTGATCAGCATTTTCCAGAGCAGAATCTCTGCAATATCCGGTAACCGCTTTACCAGAATGCTGCGCACTCTGCTGTTTGAGAAGATTCAGATGCTTTCGATGTCTTCCGTACAGAAGAAGTCCACCGGTGACCTGATGGGACGTATCAACAATGACGTGGCGGTTGTGCAGAATTTCATTACCAACTTGTTGCCGGCATACTTTGCACAGGCAGTATCCTTTGTGCTCGGATTGGTGCTGATTCTCTGTATGAATCCTGTCATGAGTCTGTTTATCTTCATTCCGGTTCCGATCGTCATTTTTGTGATTTACCGTTTCCGTGAGCGCATGAATTTCCGTAACCGGCGCGCATGGAAAATGGGGCAGAACACCAATATGACCCTGCAGGATAGTCTGAGCGGCATCCGTGTGGTGAAGACCTACGGAATGGAGCAGGATTCCATTGATAAATTCTGCCACTGCACCGAGGAGCAGGCAAAGCAGAATGAGTCCAATGCTAAGCTGTTTGATACGATATTCCCGATTCTCGGTTTTGCGTTACATATGGGAAGCTATCTCATTTTGATGTACGGAAACCTGCTGCTCTTCGGAGGAGCCATGGACATCGGTACATTGAACCAATTCAATGTGTACACCGGTATTATTTACTCTCCTTTGATGGAGATTACCACCATTCCGCGTAACATCTCCAATTTTATGACCTCTTTCGGAAAAATCATGGAAATCCTTGAGGAAGAGCCGGAGGTTGCTGATGTGCGCATGCCGACCGATATTCGCATTAAGGGAGATGTCAAGGTCGAACATGTTACATTCGGATACGAGAGCGGCAGACCGGTCCTGCGCGATATTTCCTTTGAGGTCAAGGCAGGGGAGATGATCGGTATTGTCGGTCATTCCGGTTGCGGAAAAAGCACATTGATCAACCTCATTATGCGTATGTACGATCCGAGCCGTGGTCGCATTACCATTGACGGTATTGACCTGCGCGAAATGTCGCAATCCTGCCTGCGCTCACAAATGGGCGTCGTATTGCAGGAAACGCATTTGTTCTCCGGTTCCGTGATGGAGAATATCCGCTATGCGGATCCGCACGCGACCTGTGAGCAGGTAATTGCGGCGGCAAGAGCGGCAAACGCACATGATTTCATCATGTCATTGCCGGAGGGTTATAACACGCTGGTTGGCGAAAAAGGCTATTCGCTTTCCGGAGGAGAACGGCAAAGAATCGCAATCGCACGTGCGCTGATTCATAATCCGCCGATTCTGATTCTGGACGAGGCAACCGCCGCACTGGATACAGAAACAGAAAAACTGATTCAGGACGCAATTGATAAAATGACCGACAACCGCACCACCTTTGCCATTGCGCACCGTCTTTCCACACTGCGGAATGCCGACAGAATCATTGTCATTGACCACGGCAGACTGGTAGAATGCGGCACGCATAAAGAGCTTCTTGATCAGCGCGGCATCTACTACAAGCTGGTTATGGCGCAGACAAGAGAAGCACTGGAAAAAGACTGAAAATATAATGACCAGCCCGAAAGCAAAACACCACGAAAGAAATCGTGGTGTTTTGTCTTTTCGATTGCTTTTTGTGTACGTGCCGTTATTCTTTACGTTTTTTGAAGCACACAACAGCGCCGAATACAGCAACGGTTGCGGCAGCAAATACCTGAACGGCAGAGCCGCATCCGTTTTTCCGGGTCCCGGCATCGGTTGTTGCCGCAGAGGTGCTGTCAGCAACAGTGGTGGCAGGTGCGGAAGTTTCCGACGCGGTACTGTCATCGCCATCCGGTGTTTCGACATCTGTGGTTTCATCGCTCCGCGCATCGGTTTCTTCATAGGGCGTATCATCGCGCGTGTTGTCGGACACTCTCACGAAGAAGACGCCCTCATATGCCGGCAAAACCACATCCGCGCTGTCTGTACATTTCCGGATTTCGCCGCTTCCGGGGAAATACAGCAAAAATTCTCCCTTGTAACCATCCGCATAGGACAGCGTCAGGTTTCCGTCGGTATCGGTGGTATTGACAACAAAGGTAATATCCTGCGTCTCATTTTCAAAGTCACCCATCAGTAACGCTTTGCTCATGAAACCCTTTATTTTTTCAATCTTCAACGACTTCGATGCTGCATTTGCAATGGCGTTGATTGCCGTGGTCCCTGTCTTTTTGAAGAAACAGCTGTCACCGGCGGCAAGCAAATCCATTATTTGCTTGACATCAGCATCTTCTTTTTCTTCCAGTCCATACTGCGGTACAGATCCGACAAAGACAACCTTTCCTCCGGCTTTAACGAATGTCTGCAACTTCCGGGCTGCATTTGCGGAAATATAATCCGCATATGCAATGACCAGGACACGATAGGATCCGTTTCCGATCACCATGCGCCCGTCCTTTGTAATGACTGCGTCGCAGACAGACGCATCATCAATGACGGTATACAAAAGCTGTTTTTGCAGAAGGGTCTTGCACAGGGAAGTGAAATTATCATTCAAAACGGTCGCGTCGGACGTTTTCCCACCCTCGGAGGAGTGTACATCATCCGCATTATGCAAAGCCTGAACCGTTGCAATCGGGTAGAATACCGCAAGATCACCGCTTTCGTGCGCACCATCAAGCACGGTGTTCATCCGTCCAAGGTAGGTGTTCAGGCGGTTCATCTGTTCCGTTGTATAATTGTTCTGCGGGTTGATGACGTTATAGTCGGTGCATCCCAGCAGTCGGGTCAAGGTCAGCCCGCCGATTGATGTACTAATGGGATCTGTAGAAAATTCCTCCGTCAGTACGGCGGCAGGGTTGTATTCCACCATAACACGTGTCTTTCCCGCATTGCGTGCGGCACTTGCTACGTAGCGAAGACCAACAAAATTGCCGATGTTGGCATTCTGATTCAGCAGATGTGCAGGATCTGTCCAGAGAATATCCGCTCCGGGAATGCCCATCCCTCCGACAATCTGCAAAAAGTCTCCGCCGTAGGTTTCAATCTGGTCATTCATGTTTTCCTCAAACAGAAAATGTCCGGAGGAATACATGCCGTTTGCCTGGCAAAATGCGGTCAATTGATCGGTATATGCCGCCTTGAACTTTGCCGCAACCAGGCGATAGTATTGCATCCGCATCCGTCTTTCACGGACATTGTCACCGGAAAAGAGCGCGGTAATGTCCAACTGCTCGCCGTACAAGGATTGGAAATCACTGTCAAGTCCGGCGGTCCAGACGATATAATCCGCCTTGCCCCGGTTTCCGAGCTGCGGTTCATCTGTGAAGAACGCCTCCACGTATCCGAAATCGTTGCCAAACTCCGCTTTGTATTTTTCGTAGGTCAGCTGAATGAAACGCGCAACGGCATTTTTGTTCAGCAGATCGACATCGCGCAGTTTTGTAAAGTCGGAACGGTCTTCCTCGCCTTCATAAGCGTGACGCAATACGTATACATCCAATGTCCATGCCCCTTTTGCGGAGGCGCTGACCGTGGTCTGCCCCTTGCAATCCAGCGTGTGCATGCCGTCCTCGTCCGTCAGGACTGCCGCGTAAAGGGAAATATCAAACGCATTTTCAATCGTATAGCTTGCCTCTGTGCCATTGCCTTCTTTGACGCGGTGCTGAATTCCGGTCGCCTCGTAATCATCGTGTCCGTCAAGCACCATACCGAATGCGCGTCCGCTTGGCCATTGGTACTCGTCATAGATCCATGCGGACATGCCGTTTACTCTTGCATACGCATAGGCATCCTTCAATAAAGCAAAAGATGCATCGTCCTTCAGATAATTTTTATCAAACGGCACGTTGCTGACAATGCCGCCGTAACCGCGGGCGAGAAGCGCGTCGATCGCCGATTGATAATTTCTGTCAAATCCGTAACTGACATAACGCATGCGCATCTGCATGGAAGGCACCGTGAATTCCCCCCCTTTCGGGAAAGAACGATTCTTTTCCAGGAGCTTTTCCGTATCGTCTTTGGAATCCTCCTGTTGCGCTTTTACAAATGCGGCAAGCGTCTTTGCGTCTTCTTCGTTTTCATAAAAGGCAAACGCACGCAGGTCGTATGAGGTATCGCTTGCGCAGTCGTTTTCAAACATATCCAGGCGCAGATTGGTGTAGCATCCTGAAAAATCCTTTGCCGATTCATCCACATAGAGAACGGTGTCCGGATCGGTCAGCCGGATAACGACAACCTCCCAATCACCGGTCGCCTGGTATGTAAAGCGCTGGCAGGGGTAATATGCACCCGTTTTGTCGGTACGAAAACGCAGCTCCCCCTGTTTATCTCCTTTGTTTGTCCGCAGAAGGAGCGCAATGCAGGGGTACTTGCGGCAATCGATTCCGCTGCCCGGAAGTGTCAGGGTCATATAGGGATCAAAACAGGTCCCGTTACCCTCACTATCCGCGAACGTTACAGACACATATCCTGCCGGATTGTAAGCAACCGAAACATGGTATGGATCCGTACAATCCGCATCCGATCCCTTGACCGAAAAGTCCTTCCAAAAAGAAGGGGTTACAAAATCATCTGTTTTTGCAGTTCCCGAGAAAATCAATGGCAATACCACAATCAGGCTGAGCACCAACCCGAATGCCACCGCACCCCATATCCGTTTTTTCATGTTCACTTTCTCCTTTACAAAAGAAGCCGGACCGATACAACAGTCCGGCTTCGGATGATGATATTGTGATCAGAGAATTTCGATCAGGGACTCATCCCACATTGCGGGTGCCTGATATCCCATCAGATTGACCATGGTTGCGGCAACATCGGACAATCCAAACGTGCCCTTGTCCTCTTTGACTTTGTAGTGCTTCTGCGCTTCGGTGTGATCGTAAATGAAGCAGGGAACGGGATTCAGGGTGTGGCTGGTCTTAGACTTGAAGTGTCCGTCTTTTCCCACCTTAGGCTGCCCTGTCTTTTTATCTGTTTCATACATCTCATCTGCATTTCCATGGTCCGCCGTAATCAGCGCAACACCGCCCAGTTTGTCAACTGCGGCAAGAATTCTGCCGATCTGCAAATCCAGGGCTTCCATAGAGCAGATTGTCGCGGCAAGGGAACCGGTGTGACCGACCATATCCCCGTTGGGGAAGTTGACACGATAATAACGATACGCACCGGATTCCATAGCGGCAATCAATGCATCGGTAATCTCGGCACACTTCATCCACGGCCGCTGTTCAAAGGGAACCACATCGGAGGGGATTTCTACATAAGTTTCCAGTTCCTCGCTGAATTTACCGGATTTGTTACCGTTCCAGAAGTAGGTAACGTGCCCGAATTTCTGTGTTTCGGAGATGGCGTACTGCCTTACGCCTGTTCCGACAAGGTACTCACTCATGGTATTGGTAATTTCGGGCGGATTTACCAGATATTTGTGCGGAATATGCAGGTCTCCGTCGTATTCCAGCATGCCTGCATACAAGACCGCCGGATAGCGGACGCGGTCAAATTTGTCAAATGCACCGTCCGGCGTATCAAATGCCTTGGAAATCTCAATTGCGCGATCGCCGCGGAAATTGAAGAAAATCACACTGTCACCGTCCTCCATCGTGCCGACCGGTGTTCCGTTTTCCGCAATGACAAAGGGATCGATGTCCTGGTCGATTTTGCCTGTTTCCGCACGCAGTGTCTTGTATGCTTCCTCGGCGGAAGCAAACTGTCTGCCCTCTCCCAGCACATGCGTATGCCATCCGCGCTCCACCATAGACCAGTTTGCCTCATAACGGTCCATGGTAATGTTCATTCTGCCGCCGCCGGATGCGATACGCGCATCAAAACTGCCATCATTCAAAGAGGCAAGGAATGCTTCAAACGGGAGAATGTAGTCCAGTGCAGAGGTTTCTCCGACATCTCTGCCGTCCAGCAGAATGTGGATACGAACACGTGCCACACCCTCTTTTTTGGCTTCCCGAATCATGGCAGTCAGGTGATCGATATGGGAATGCACATTGCCGTCCGAGAACAGACCGAGAAAATGCAGGGTGGAATGCTTGTCCTTGACATTGGCGATCAGCTCTTTCCATGTTGCGCTGGCGAACATTTTGCCGCTTTCGATTGAGTTTGAAACGAGTTTTGCGCCCTGTGCAAACACCTGACCCGCACCCAGGGCATTGTGTCCGACCTCGGAGTTTCCCATATCATCGTCAGAGGGAAGTCCCACTGCGGTGCCGTGCGCCTTCAGCCTGACCATGGGGCAGGTTGTAAACAGACGGTCAAGATTCGGGGTATTTGCGAGCGCAACTGCATTGCCCGCCGTTGCCGGAGCAAGTCCGACACCGTCCATCACCACAGTCAGAACAGGTCCGCTGACGCCGGAAAAATTCTTTAGCTTTTCAAGCTGTTTCATCGTATTTTTAACCTCCGGAATTTTTGAATTCACTTTTTACGTTCTATATTATAACCGTTTTACATGCCGATTGCAAGTGATTTTGCAAATTTTCCCGATTCACGCAAAGAAAAATCCCGATTCCCCTTGCAAATACGGGAAATGGGTGTATAATAATATAGAAACACAAACACAAAGGAGTTTAATCGAAAATGGCAGAAGAATGTACCCATGACTGTTCCACGTGTTCTGCGGAATGCGGATCACGTGCGCAGGAAATTCAGAAAGATCCGCCGCACCCGCTCAGCTCTGTCGGTCATATGATCGGTGTCGTCAGCGGAAAGGGCGGCGTCGGAAAATCTCTTGTCACAAGTATGCTTGCCGTATTGATGGCACGCAAAGGATACAAGGTCGGCATTTTGGACGCCGACATCACCGGCCCCTCCATTCCGAAGGCGTTCGGAATGAAAAAGGACGTAGAAGGGGACGAATCCGGTTTGATTCCGCCGACCACCACAACCGGAATTGACATCATGTCTGTCAATCTGATGTTGCCGGATGAAAATGACCCCGTAATCTGGCGCGGTCCTGTCATCGCCGGCGCAGTCAAGCAGTTCTGGTCGGAAACCATCTGGAACGATATTGATTATCTTTTTGTAGACTGCCCGCCCGGAACCGGAGATGTTCCCCTGACGGTTTTCCAGTCTCTGCCGCTTGACGGAATCGTGATTGTTTCCAGTCCGCAGGAATTGGTTTCCATGATTGTCAAAAAAGCGGCAAAAATGGCGGATATGATGCACATCCGGGTTCTCGGTCTGGTTGAGAACATGAGCTATGTCAAATGCCCCTGCTGCAATACTGAGATCAAGGTGTTCGGCGACAGCCATATTGAAGAAATCGCCGGCGAATTCGGCTATGATCTGCTCGGCAAAATTCCGATGGATCAGAAGCTGGCTGCCCTGGTGGACAAGGGATGGATCGAAATGATGGAGAACACCTATTTGGATGCCGCCGCTGACAAAATTGAAGAGGCGTGCGGCACTGTTGCAAAATAATGGAACGGATCCGACGTATCTATAAACGCCTGACTGGTATGTCATTGGCAGTCAAAGTGATCCTTTCCGTTATTCTGATCGGTTTGATGGGTGCGGTGCATCTTTGCGCTGACAGCGCCGCTGTCTGTGACAGTCAAAAGGAACGCATCCTCCCGTCCGAATCAATTGCCAGAGAACCGATGTACGACGCCGTTGTTGTGCTTGGCGCAGGACTGAATGCAGAGGGCGCGCCGTCGCTGATGCTTGAAGATCGGGTAAGAACCGCCGTCGAACTTTACCAAAAGGGAATTGCAAAGGTGTTGCTGATGAGCGGCGACAGCGAGCATGCCGACTACGACGAAACCGGCGAAATGAAAAAGCTTGCGGTTTCCCTTGGTGTCCCGGAAGATGCGGTTCTGATCGACCCTTACGGGTTGTCAACCTACGACAGCATACGCCGCGCCAAAAAAGAATATGATCTGCGCCGTGTCATCGTGGTGACACAGAAGTACCACCTCTACCGTGCCCTGTATATTGCCGAGCACCTGGATCTGGAAGCCGTCGGCGTCAGTGCGGATCTGCGCACATACAAAAAGCAACCCATTTACGATGCGCGGGAAATTCTCGCGCGTTACAAAGATGTTCTGAGCTGTATACGGGATATTCCGGCAGCCTACGAACCGCGTTCCGGAGAGAATTCATGAAAGTACGTACCGGTATTGACCGGATTCTGGACGGAGATTTTCATTCCCGTTTTGCCGGAAAACGGATCGGTCTGATCTGCGGTGCCTCCGGACTTTCCCGCGATTTCCGCATGACTGCCGATATTCTGCACGATATGTTCCGCGTTACGGCGCTTTTTGCGCCGGAGCACGGTGCACGCGGTGTGTTGGCACCGGGCGAAAAGGTCCTGGACGGTGTTGACGCGGCAACGGGACTGCCGGTTTACAGTTTGTTTGAAGATTTCATTTTCTCCGTGGACGAAAATCAGAGGGACAGTGCCTACATGCCGCAGGCACTCGCGCAAACCGATCTTCTGGTATTTGATATGCAGGATGTCGGTTCCAGGTACTTCACCTATGTTTCAACGCTGTTTTACTGCATGAAAGCATGCGGTCAGCGCGGAATACCGCTGGTGGTATTGGACAGACCGAATCCGATCGGCGGCACGGTGCAGGGCAACACCGGCTCACCGGAGCTGTCCTCCTTTATCGGACTGACCCGTGTCCCGATCCGGCACGGCATGACCGTCGGGGAACTGGCGCGTTATTATAACGGGGAATACGGACTTATGTGTCCTTTAACCGTCGTCACGCTGGACGGCTGGAACCGCGGTATGTTTTATACGGATACCGGACTTCCGTTTGTCAAACCGAGCCCGAATCTGCCAACCATGGACGCAATCACGGTATACAATGGCACCTGTCTGTTTGCCGGCACCAATGTCTCTGAAGGGCGGGGCACCACAACCCCGTTTACGACGGTCGGCGCCCATTACATTTGCCCGGAAAAACTGGCACGGGAACTGAATGCATTGCATATTCCGGGAATTGCTTTTTCCCCCGCGTATTTTATACCGCAGTTTTCCAAATACGCCGGACAGGTGGTATACGGTGTTCAGCTGCATCTGACGGATGCACGCATACTTGACCCGGTTTCGCTCGGGGTACGGATGATGCGCAAAATACAGGAAATGTATCCGCAACAGTTTGCCTTCACGCCGCCCAAAGAAGGAAACCGCTGGCACATTGACCTTGCGTCGGGTACAGAAGAGCTTCGCCTGGGACCGTCAGACCCGCAGGTCATCCTTGAACGCTGGCAAAGGGAGGCGCAAGCCTTTCTGCCGCTGTATGAGAAATACCGACTCTACGACTGAGCGCAAGCCGGTTAAAAAACGCAGGACAGCCAATCCGCCCGTCCTGCGTTTTTTTGTTGCTTTTTTGATCAGAATCTTCTCCTCATACGGATGCTTTTCGGCTTTACATGACGGATTTTGCGCACATAAAAGAAACGGAAATAAACCACGCACAGCACAATTGCAATTACCACCGTTGCGACAAACGAGCGGCTGTGCAGATAGGAAGAGAAGGAAGTCATTGCGGACAGGAAAAAATTCTTGTCCGTTCCGTTCGCGGTGACCAGTGTAATTACACCGACCTGCTCGTCGTTCAGATATACTGCCAGTGTTCCGGCATTTTGCCCGGTCACAATCGGGGCAGTCAGATAGGGCGCTGTCGGGCGGACACGGTAGGTCAGGAGAGAAGGATCCACGGACAGCGGCAGATAAACAGAAAGATCGCTTACGGGAACCAGATCTGCCTTTGTACCGGGTAGGGGCGCATTGTGAACGGGTAAAGATGCGTAAACCGTTTTCTTGGGAGCAACAGTCACAGCACCGAAGGTTCGGGCTTCCATGGAGAGAAGCTGATTGGCGACCGTGTAGGAATAGATGCGGTAATCGTCTTCTTTTGCACCCAGAACGATGCAGAGAAAACGTTCTCCCTCACGTTCGGACACCGTTGCAAGACACCATCCCCCCGCCTCCGTATTGCCGGAACTCATGCCGCGACAGGAGGTGTTTGAATAAATTCCACCGGAAGAATTATCGTATATCAGTGCATTGCGGTTATGTAATGTCCGTGCAGGCTGCAGGTTGGTTGCGGACACCGTATACTCACGTGCACTGGTAACGGTCATATACAGCTCGCTTTCCGCCGCGGCTTTGGCGCTGCGTGCCACGTCGGCAAGCGTAGAATCCACCCCGCTGGACAACCCCGTCAGACTTTGATAAACCGTATGTTCCATCCCAAGTACTTCGGCGCGTGCATTCATGGCGGAAAGAAATCCGGAAACACTGCCGCTGATGTGACAGGCAAGTACCACCGCCGCATCGTTGTAGCCGCCGCAAAAAGCAGCGTAAAGGAGCGCCTCTGCGGAAATCTGCTCTCCGATCTGCAATCCCATACAGTATCCGGAAAAATCGACTGCCATTTGCGCATTGACAGTGATCGTCTCCTGCAGGCGGTCCGCGAGCGCCTCACAAGCCAGCAATCCGGTCATGATCTTCACCGTCGAGGCAGGGCAGATCGGTTGGTCGACGCTTTTCTGCGTAATCAGAATGTCACGCGTCAGGTTGTAAAGGTAGTATGCCTGTGCCTGATCCGCGGCTGACGGGGCACCGGCATAGCCGGAATAATCCGCAGTAGCCGATGCGGGAACTGAAAATGCAAAAGACAGACCAAGCACAAACACCGCAAAACAAAGAACTGCTCGTTTCACTGTCTGCCTCCTTTTGCAAAATAATGTCCGGCGGAATCGATGTCCGCGCGCATCTGCGTGCGCAACTGATCCGGCGACGAAAAGTGCACCTCTGGACGGACAAAATGCAAAAAGACAGTCTGCATCTGTTTCCCGTACAAATCTCCCGTAAAGTTCAGCAGGTAACTCTCACAGTTGGGAATATGCGTGTCTCCGCTTACCGACGGGCGTATGCCGACGTTGGAAACCGCGTCATAGACCGTCCCGTCCACCGTACAGTGTGTGTAGTAAACACCGGGCGCCGGTATCAGCTTTCCGGCAGGAAAAAACTGATTGGCGGTCGGCATACCCCAATGGCGTGCCAGCTCTTTTCCATGATTTACCGGTGCGTTCAGCGTGTAGGGACGCCCAAGCAAAACTGCCGCTTCTTCCGTTTTTCCACCCAGAAGCAGGGAACGTATCGCACTGGCACTGACGGCACGATCATCGACCGATACGCACGGAATCACACTGACATTTTCTGCGCCGAATATCCCGCGCAGAAGAGCAGTATCCCCCCTTCCGCCTGCCCCGAAACGGAAATTGTATCCGCACACCAAACCGACTGCGCAAAGCTGATCACGGAGAACCGACTGTGCAAACAGTTCCGGAGGCATATCCCGCATGGCTGAAAAATCAGCGGCAATATAGAAGGAAATGCCAAAGGCGGAAAGCATGGCGGAGCGCTCGCGCCGGGTGGTCAGGTGCCCCGGCGGAGTATCGCAAAGATAGTCGGAGGACGGCGGATCGAATAAAAACACTCCGCATGCCACGCCGCGCTCTTTTGCCATTTCCACCCCGCGACGAAGAAGCGCCTGGTGCCCCGGATGGACACCGTCAAAATTGCCAAGGCAGAGGACAGAGGAATCGGGCAACGGTACTGCGGCGTCATCAACAGTGCGCAGACATACAAATGCTTCCGTATTCATCCCTGATTCTCCCGCAGATAGGCACGGATCAGTTCCGTCAGCACCATGTCGCGATCCAAGTGCGCCATCTGACGACGTGCCCCGTTCTGAACAGGGATGTAGGAGGGATCCTCCGACAACAGATAACCGGCAAGTGCGCAGACCGGATCCGAGCCCGTGTTCTCAATGGTATCGGCGACCGCAAGCAACGTATTGCGGATATCTTTTCCTTCGCCCGTCTTTTCAGCCTGATTTGTATACCCTGACATTTTTCTTCCTCACATTTTTCAATCTGGTATTATTCTACCACATTTTCGGGGAAATTGCAATAGAAAAAAACGAGTAAAGCCTTCCCGGAAAAATTCTGCGGAAAGGAAACCCGTTGCATGCTGCCAAAAAACAACCGCCGGTTTTGTCGAAAGAAAAAAGCCCCGGTACCCTTGACAAGCCGGCAAAAAAGGATTATAATGTGAGGGAAGTACCGGAAAGGAGGCTCCTCTTGTATGGCGGATAAGAAGCAAAACGGCAAACAGACCAATAAGCAGATCGCGCAGAACAGAAAAGCATGGCACGATTACTTTGTAGAAGACCGCTACGAGGCGGGACTTGCCTTATATGGTACCGAGGTCAAAAGTGTCAGGGCAGGACAGGTTAATCTTAAAGACAGCTACTGTTCCATCAAGGACGGCGAGATTTTCATCGTCGGCATGCATATCAGTCCCTACGATCATGGAAACGTATTCAATCGCGACCCGTTGCGGGAGAAAAAGCTGCTGATGCATAAAAAAGAAATCCTCAAGCTGTTCGGTCTGGTTTCGCAAAAAGGCTATTCCCTGATTCCGCTGTCGCTGTATTTCTCAGGTTCTCGTGTCAAGGTTGAGGTGGGGTTGTGCCGCGGCAAAAAGAATTACGATAAGCGCGATGCCGATGCCGAGCGCGAAGCTGACAGGGAAATTGACAGGCGGATGAAGAGCAATCACCGGCTGGATTACGACTGATCTGGCAAATGACCGTGTTTTGACAGAGGGGCCCGTAAAGGTTTCGACGGGGATTTTGCGGCATGATAAGCGTGGCGGGCTGAGTAATCCCGTAAAACTACTCAACCTAAAAAAATAAACGACAACAATCAAGTTGCTCTGGCAGCCTGAATAAGGCTGTGCCGCAGGACTGCGGTCCTGCCCGTTCCCGCGATGAGGATCACGGCATCGCACGGAGCGTCATGCAGTGATGAACGTGCACCGGTGTTTTGCGGTTGAACCGGTCATGAAAAAAACAGCTACCTGCGTTCGCAGTCTGTCTGCTGACGGCTTACAAGGGGAATTTTAAATAACAGACTGTCCACGAAGAAAGTCATGTCAAGAGGTTTTCGGACAGGGGTTCGACTCCCCTCGGGTCCATAGATGAAAGGGTGCTCCGGCACCCTTTTGTCTATGCCGATGGGAGTCGAACGGGTACGTAATGATGATCTGCCAGTGGCAGATCAGAACGTGCCCTGACCG
>FR890482.1:1936-10159 GCA_000433415.1 Clostridium sp. CAG:448 | reverse complement strand
ACCGCAGGCCGTTGTGACCTGACGAACGGATTTGCGCCGGCAGTCTCCGGCAACAAAGATACCCGGGCAGTTCGTCATACAACTCTCGTCGGCATTGACATATCCGCGCTCATCCAACGCGATCAGGTCACCGAAAGCATCATTGTCCGGTACCTGACCGATTGCCACAAACATACCGTCAATTTCCAAGCGGGAGCGCTCGCCGCTTGCCGTGTCGCGCAGCAGGATTCCGCGCAGGGCACCCTCGCCGATCAGTTCATCCACAACCGTTCCGTAAATAATTTCCACATTGTCCTTTTGCTCCAAAAGACGCGCCAGCTTTGCCTCGCCCGTGAGCATTGGCAGGTTCTGGACGACAAAAACCTTTTGGCAGTTTTCAGAAAGCATCAGCGCTTCCTGCAATGCCGTATTTCCTCCGCCGATCACGGCTACCGTCTTGCCGGCATAAAATGCGCCGTCGCACACGGCACAGAAGGAAATGCCGTTGCCGATGAATTCCTCCTCGCGGTCAATCCCGAGCAGGCGGTGATGAGATCCCGTCGCAAGAATTACCGAGCGCGCAAGATATTCACCGTCTTCCGTGAGTACGCCGAAGCAGTCATTTTCACGACGGATGGCGGTTGCCTGCCCGAGTGCGACTTCAGCACCGTGGGCAAGCACCTGATCCAGCATTTTTTCCGCCAATTCATTCCCTGAGAGTTGCATGACGGTCGGAAAGTTTTCTACCTTCGGGGAGTAAGTGATCTGACCGCCAAAGGTTTCCTTTTCCAACAGCAGAACGCTTTTTTCGGCTCTGCGTGCATACAGTGCGGCAGTCAGTCCGGCAGGACCGGCGCCGATAATGAGAATATCATACATAGCGTATTCCTTTTTGGGACATCAGGCGTGATAGTCCCCGATGAATTTTTTGATATTGGAGAGATTGACGATCTTTTCCGCAATGCCGTTGGGCTTGAGCAGGACAAGCGTGGGTGCCTGACGGATTTCATATTTTTCCGCAAGATCGGCATTCTCATCTGCCAGCAATTTATGATACGGAATGCCTGCCTGATCCAGGTAAGCGGCAGCCACGCGGCAGTTGGGGCAGGTCTTGGTCGCAAAGAGAAGGATTTCGGTGCCGTCAGCGGAAACAGGGGATTCGGACTGTTCGGCTGCCTGTTCTGTCTGTTCCGCCGTTGCGTCGCCTTCCACATGCAGTTCCGGATGCAACTCGTTGGAGCGCCCGATGTTGTAAACTTTGCGGTTGCGGAATTCCTCGGCTTTGCCGTCGTTCCAGTTCTGAATCGGACGGTAGTAGCCGGTGATGCGGCTGTAAACCTCTGTTTTTTCACCGCAGACAGGGCAGGTGTAAACTTCGCCGCTCAGATAGCCGTGATTTTTGCAAATGGAATAGGTGGGGGACAGCGTGTAGTACGGCAGTTTGTAGTTCTGCGCAATTTTGCGTACCAGTGCGGCAGCAGACTGCCAGGTCGGGAGTTTTTCACCAAGGAAGGCGTGGAAAACAGTACCGGAGGTGTAGAGTGTCTGCAATTCATCCTGAATATCCAATGCCGCGAAAATGTCATCGGTGAACCCGACGGGCAGGTGAGAGCTGTTGGTATAGTAGGGCGTTCCGCATTTGCCCGAAGCCGTGATGATTTTGCCGTCAAACGCCTTGACGTCGTGCTTGGCAAGGCGGTAGGAGGTTGATTCCGCAGGGGTTGCCTCCAGGTTATAGAGATCGCCGTACTCCTCCTGGTAATCGGACAGCCGCTCACGCATGTGATTGAGCACGCGCTTGGAGAATTCCTGTGTTTCCTTGTGTGTCATGTCGGCACGGATCCACTTTGCATTCAGTCCCGCTTCATTCATGCCCACCAGCCCGATGGTAGAGAAGTGATTGTCGTATTTGCCGAGATAGCGGCGGGTATAGGGATAAAGTCCGTTTTCAAGCAATCTGGTGATGACGGTGCGCTTGATTTTCAGGGAGCGGGCAGAGATGTCCATCAGCTTGTCCAAACGCTTCATGAACTCTTCCTCATTCTCGGAGAGATAAGCGATACGGGGCATATTGATGGTTACAACGCCGATAGAACCCGTGGACTCACCGGAGCCGAAGAAGCCGCCGGATTTCTTGCGCAGTTCACGCAGATCCAGACGCAGGCGGCAGCACATGGAGCGCACATCGGACGGTTCCATGTCGCTGTTGATATAGTTCGAGAAGTACGGTGTGCCGTATTTCGCGGTCATTTCAAACAGAAGACGGTTGTTTTCGGTATCGGACCAATCGAAATCACGTGTGATGGAGTAGGTGGGAATCGGGTACTGGAATCCGCGTCCGTTGGCATCGCCTTCGATCATAATCTCAATGAATGCCTTGTTGATCATTGCCATTTCTTCTACGCAGTCCTTGTATTTGAACGGCTGTTCTTTGCCGCCGACAATGCAGTTGAGCTCGGCAAGGTCATTCGGAACCGTCCAGTCCAACGTGATGTTTGTAAAGGGTGCCTGTGTGCCCCAGCGGGAGGGGGTGTTGACTCCGTAGATGAAGGACTGGATGCACTGCTTCACCTCGCGGTAGGGCAGGTGGTCGACTTTTACAAAGGGGGCAAGGTAGGTGTCAAAGGAAGAAAATGCCTGCGCGCCTGCCCATTCGTTCTGCATGATTCCCAAAAAGTTGACCATCTGGTTGCAGAGTGTCGACAGGTGGGATGCGGGGGAAGAGGAAATTTTGCCGGGAACGCCTCCAAGACCTTCCACAATCAGCTGTTTCAGAGACCAGCCGGCACAGTAGCCTGCCAGCATGGACAGATCGTGAATATGAATGTCGGCATTGCGGTGCGCATTTCCGATTTCGTCGTCATACACCTCGCTCAGCCAGTAATTTGCGGTGATCGCGCCGGAGTTGGAAAGAATCAGACCGCCGACCGAGTAGGCAACGGTGGAATTTTCCTTGACTCGCCAGTCGTTTGCTCCGAGATACTGGTCAACAAGATCCTTGTAATCCAACACGGTGTTTTTCATGTTGCGCAGCTTTTCGCGTTGACGCCGGTAGAGAATATATGCCTTTGCCACATCGCCGTATCCGGCTTGCGACAGCACGGACTCCACGCTGTCCTGAATATCTTCCACCGCTACCACGCCGTCTTTGATTTTCGGCTCAAAGTCCGCCGTGACACGCAGTGCGAGCATGTCGATAATGCTGGGGTTATACTGTTTGTCCAGTGCATCAAATGCCAATGTAATCGCACCGGAAATTTTTTGCATGTCAAAATCAACAACTTTTCCGTTTCTTTTTTGTACCCGATACATACTTGTTTTCCTCTTTCCTTGTCTTTTTTCTTTGTCTTTCTTATGGTTTCCCGCTAAAGGGGGTAAGATTCTGATCTGTCCGCTTCACAGAAAAAAAGCATACCGTAGTACGCCCTTCTTGTCTGGCTGTGGGTGTTCTAACAGTATACTATATCTTGTGGTGTTTGTCAATCCCATACACAATATCTTGTGAAAATAATTTTTGCTGAATCTTTTGTCGTTTTTTTGTACAGCTTGAACGAATTCCGAAAACAAAGAAAAAATTTGCCACGTCGCAGAGGGGATCAGACATGCCGATCCCCCTTTTTTGCGGTGTGGCTGCCGGTTACTTTTGTGTCGTGAGATGGGAAACGATATGGAGTCTGTGGTCCTTGGTGCGGAAGGGGGCGTGGTCGGGAAGCAGGACGGTCGCGCTGACGCCGACGGGCAGTGTTGCGTCAAGCGTAAGCGTATCCTTTTCCACCGTCCACTCCACATGAATGGGTCCTTGCGGGGTGGGAACAGTCCCTTTGGCAAAACGGAGACCGTTTCGGTGCGGGCGAATGATAACCGAGGCAAAGCCGGGCGTTTCGGGCTGAATGCCCAGGTACATTGCCGACAGCTCGTAGAGCGGGGCACTGCTCCATCCGTGGCACTCACTTCTGCAATTTCCCGGTGTTTCGCACCAGGAGGTGCAGTGCAAATCCATCATCTGTCGCCATCCGTCCATGAGTCGGTCGGCAAGCGCGTCATATCTGTTGCTCATTTCCAGCGCACGGAACATGTAGTGATTCATGGAGAAGGTACAGCGTGCGACATCGGCGGTATTGCGTGTCCGATCCATGAGTGCGCTGGCTTCGTTTCCGCTGACTGCACCGGACAGAATTGCCCAAAGCGTGGTGTGTTCGCTGTATTCAGCGCGCGTAGGGGTGTTCCGGAACAGTCCCTTTTCGGTGTCGTAGCAGTGCAGTACGGTATTTTGGTTGACGGTTTGCTGACGTTCAAGGTATTCTCCGGAAAGGTGCGGTCGTCCGACTGCGCGCGCGATCCAGGCGCCTGCTCCCAGTGCCGCCGCATACATCAGGTTGCTGACGGTCAACGGTTCGTCCCAACCGCCCGCTGGGACGCCGACATGCCAACCAGGAACCCAGTCAACGAAGTGCCAGTAGGGAGTGGGAGAAAGCAGTCCCTGCTCGTTTTCCGTGGCGTGAAAACCCTCAAGAATTTTGTCCATTGTGCCGGTGTGTTGGCGTACAAAAGCGTCATCTCCGGTGTAGAGCAGGTAATCACGCAGCATAAAAATCCAGAACAGTGAAAAATTCGGAATGACCTGCATGCCGACCGAAGGGTAGTTGGCTTGCAGCATACCGTCCGGCAGTTGTGAATGTGCCATATCGGTGATGCATTTTTTCTGCATGCGGGTATCTCCGGTCATGCGATAGGTGAAGAGTGCCTCCAGCGCGCTGTCCATATCGTACTGCTGCTGTTCGTAGAAGGGGCAGTCCACATAAATCTCGTGCATACAGCATTTGACGGTGTTTTCGCTGATTTTCCACATCTCATTGTAAGTTTCGTCCGAACATACAAAGTTTCCGATATGGTCGACTGGATAGAAGTAATCGGCATAGGATGCTTCATCCAGCACAAAGGTCGGATCATCATATTCAATCCTCATATAGCGGAATGCGCGGTACCAAAACGGCGAGAAGGCGGTTTCGCCGCCGTTTGTCTGCAGGGTATCCCACACGCAGGTGTCGGCAAATACGCCGTTTTCGTCGTCACGTATCTCTTTGATCAGAGAGCCGTCCGGCTGCTTCTGCGCCATGCACTCTGCATAAACAATGCGAACATTTCCTCCGTTTTTGCCGTGACAGCGTATGGATACCTTAGCGGTTGTATATCTGCCAGTATCCAGTTCAATAAAACCGTCGCCCTTGCGCAGAATACGCAGATCCCGCTTCTCATGTGTGCGCATGTCGGGAATGGGACGCGGAGCAAGGGGGTACAGCTCTCTGAGTCCGAAAATATTGAAACAGCTTCTGTCTTCATCCGTTTCATACATTTCCCGTACCGGCACCGGTGTCAGATGGGGAAATGCGGCGTGATCTTCAAAAGGAGCGACGGAGATATGAATGCCGGGGCAGTAGTGAGTGCCTGTTGCATCGTCGCGCAAAATTTCCCAGGTGCGGTCCGAACGGAATTCCCATTTGCCGTCCGCATCCTCTACTTCGCCGCGCAGCCACAAAGCGGGGCGTGATTCACGGTAGACCGAGATAAACTGGTTTTCGCCCATATAGAGCACCCTGACCCACAGATCGTTCTCGCCGTCCCGCAGAATTTCCTGCGGAATCTGTACCGTTTCGTAATAGCGTACATACTCCGAGCCCTGGCACGGCCCCTCGCAGACCAGTGTGTTGTTGACACGAAGCTGATAGCGTGTATCCGCGCATGCCTGAATACGGACGCTTGCCGTACCATGCAGTACAATTGTTTTGTGAAAATCGTAAAATCCGGTTTTTTTCGGACGCTCGTCGGCGCATATCCATAAACCCTTCATATCGTTTCAAATATCCTTTCCTATTGTGTATGGGGTGTCCGTTTCTGTCTTCGCCAATTATAGCATTCATTTTACCGCTTGTCAAGCACCACTTTTGCCGCGCCGGGTGATTGGATTTTTCTTTTGCCGACCTTTACAATTTCCTGTGGACATGGTATAATGAAGGCATGAAAGGAAGTGACGGACGGCGATGAAATTGATACATACTGCGGATCTGCATTTGGGATCCGGATTGGAAAGCAACCTGCCGGCGGAACTGGCACGCAAACGGCGCGATGAACTGTACCTGACCTTTTCACGGATGGTGGATTACGCGACGCAAAGCGGGGTGGAGGTTTTTCTGATTGCCGGGGATTTGTTTGATACCGCTACGCCTGGAAGAGAGCTTTGGTCCAGGGTCATACGGACGGTCTGCGATCATCCGTCGATTCGCTTTTTCTGCATTGAGGGAAACCACGACAGGGAAACACTGTGTCCGGAACCGGAGAATATTCCCGCTCATTTTGTTTGGATCGGGAAAGAATGGAGCAGTTTTGACCTGGGTGAGGTGGTTCTGTGGGGAAGCAGCGCTGCACTGGAGGTTCCGTTGCCGGAGATGGATGCTTCAAGAGTCAATGTTGTCATGTTGCACGGACAGTTGACTGCGGGAAGTGCCGCAGGTGTGCCGGATGCGTTGCCGGAAAACCTGCTGACCCATCGCGGGATCGATTATCTGGCGCTCGGGCACCTGCACAGCTTTTCTCAGGGAATGCTGGATGACCGCTGCAGGTACTGTTACCCCGGGTGCCCGGAAGGACGGGGATTTGATGAATGCGGGGAGAAGGGATTTGTGCTTCTGGAAACGACCGGGCGCAGAAGTCAGCCGCTTGAAACGCATTTTGTTCCGTTTTCGCAAAGGCAGTTATACACCGTGGAAGTTTCCCTGACCGGGTGTGACAGCGAATCGACGCTGCTGCGTCTTACCGATGACGCGGTTGCCGGAATCCCCCACCCGTCGGATTCGATGCTCAAAGTGGAGCTGACCGGCGATTATCAGCCGGAATGGCAAAAAGACGCCGTGTTTTTGCGTGCGGTACTTTCGGAGCGTTTTTGGTTTGTGAAAATCAAGGACCGTTCACGCATGTGCCTGACAGAGGCGGATGTCGCCGGCGACGTATCCTTGCGCGGTGAGTTTTTGCGCCTTTTGGCAGAGAGTGGGGAAGAGGAAGAGGATGCGGCGCTGATTGCCGAAATGGGACTGCGTGCACTCAAGGGGGAGAATCTGGATATATGAAGCTGTTATCCTGTTACATTGCGAATTTTGGATGTCTGCACGATTTTTCGTGCGATTTTTCGGACGGTGTTGCTGTTTTCTGCCACGAAAACGGATGGGGAAAAAGCACGTTCTGCGCCTTTTTGCGTGTGATGCTTTATGGCTTTTCGGGAGGCCGGAAGCGCGATGTCACCAATGAGCGTGCATTTTACCGTCCCTGGCAGGGGGGCACCTATGGCGGCAATCTGGTTTTTGAAACCGCCGAGGGAACGTGGCGCATCGAGCGCTCTTTTGCCGAAAGGGAAAAGAACGATACATTTGATCTGTATGATCTGCGCAGCAGGCAGAAAAGTACCCGTTATTCGTCGTCGCTCGGGCAGGAACTGTTCGGATTGGATGCCGCCGCCTTTTGCCGCTGTGCTTTTTTGTCCCAGACCAACAGTCTGCCGGCGGGGACCGACGGAATCGGCGGAATCCGCGCGATTCTTGCGGGATTGGTGGAGGCGGTGGATGACCTGGATACGTTTGATTCTGCCATGGAAGCGCTGGAAAAAAAGCAGAAGGATTACAAAAAGACCGGGGACCGCGGGCTTTTGCCTGAAATCGGCAGGCAGATTGCCGCGTGTGAGCGGCAGGCGGAGGAGTCCCGGTTGGCGGCGGATGCGGAACGGGAACAGCTTTCTTTGGCGGACGAGCAGAAACGGCTTCTGACCGAAACCGAGGAATCGCTCAGAAAAAATGAGGCGGAGCTTGCACAGGTGGCGCTGCGGCGTGAGGCATGCGTTTTTGCAGAACTGACGCAAACGGCGGAAAAAGACCGCGCACGTGCAAAAGAATTGCGGGACTTTTTCCGTGGAGATCTTCCGGATGCGGCAGAACTGACTGCGGTGGCGGAATCCCTCTCCGGAGCGGATATTGCACAGGCAGAATTGCGCCGTGTGATGCCGACTGCCGCAGAACAGGAGCAAGCCGGGCAGACGGTTGCGCAGTTTGACGGCAGGATGCCGGACGAGGAAGTTTTGTCAGCCTGCATCGGCAAGAGCAGACAGATGGACGCCTTACGCGCACGCGGGGACGCCGCGATGCCGGACGATGCAACACTTGCGCGGTATGCGGATCTGAAACGGCGGGGGTGTTTTTGGTG
>FR890482.1:0-1929 GCA_000433415.1 Clostridium sp. CAG:448 | reverse complement strand
CGGTTTTTGTCCGGTGTTCCGAGTGAGGAACAGCTGAGTGCCGCCGAACGGCAGGTGCAGATGCTCTCCGTTGCGGAGGAGGGAATCATTGCCGCCGAAAGGTCCGTTCCTTGCCGGGAGGCAGAGGACCGGGAGACAGAGGCGCGGATAGATACGTGTGAGGAATTGTTTGCCCGCCTGCCGGCTTTGCGCCAAAAGGCGGAGCAGGCTTCCGCGGCATGCGAACGGGCACAAACGCAGGAACCGTTGCCGGGAAAATATCTTCCGTTTGCCTTTTTCGGAGGGACTTTGCTCTTCGGTACATTGCTCATAATCGGTGCGTTGCTTCACAATTGGGTGCTCGTTTTGATCGGAATTTTGCTGAGCGCCGGCTGTGCGGTTCCCGCTGTGGTGAGCACGGTCCGTTTGCAAAAGCGAAAGGAAAAGGCAAAGATGCAGGCGGATACCCTGGCGTATGCACAAAGGGAGGCAAAAGATGCCTTGCAAACAGCCACAGAGGCGGCAAACGAGGTGCTTTCGGCACTGCATTGCTCAAGTTATGAGGATTTTGCGGCAATGCGTGCAACCCGTGCACACAATGCGGCAGTCAGAGAGGGGGCGGAAAGGCAGATCGCGGAATATCGCGCCCGCGCAAAATCGTATACGGAGCAATTGCAGAGCTTTTTGTCGACGTATGACGCATTGCCGACGGATCAGGACTACGGAAATGCCGTCCGCCGGCTTCGCACACAGGTTCGTGCATACACGGATGCCGAAGCCGCCATGCAACAGGCAGCGGACCGCCAAAAGGCGCTTGACGCACAGATTGCCGCCCTGGAATCGGAGATCGCGGACGCCGTCGGAATTTTTGTCGATTCCACGGATCAGTTGATCCGGCTGCGCGATGCGTGCAGATCGGCGGCGGAGGTATTAAAGCGCCGGGATCAGGCGCAAGGGATAACCCTGCGGCGGGATGCATGTCTGACCCGGGTGGCAACCTTCCTTGCGCGTTGGTATGACCGGACTGCGGAGCATCGCACAGGGGCAGACCTCCTGGAAGAAATCCGGACCAAATGCCGTCAATGGAAAGAGGCAGAGCGCCGCATTGCGGACAACGATGCGGCACAGACCGCATATCTTGCCGAACATCCGGCGCTGCAGGCATATCTTGCCGGGCACCCGGAGCCGGAAAGCGCACAGTCGCTTGCGGCAACGGCGGATTCGCTGCAAAGTCAGCGGGCGCTCCTGCAGACGCAGCGGGAGTCCTGCATGCGTGAGCGTCTTGAGGCCTTGCACCGGGCACAGGGGTTTGCGGAGCAAGCGTCAAGATCGCCGGAGTTACAGGCGCAGCTGGTATCCTTGCGGGAACAAAAAGAGTCCTATGAAAAACGTCTGTATGCCGCACAGCACGCGGAAGAATTGCTGCGTCAGGCAAAGGACAATCTGTCCTGCCGCTATTTGCGGAAGATGGAAGAGAGCTTTTCCGCACGGATGTCGGAGCTGAGCGGGGTGGCAGTGCAGTGCGAGATGAACGAAGATTTTTCCGTTTCTTACATGGTCGACGGCAGGAGCCGCCCGGTTTCTTATTTTTCACGCGGCATACAGGATCTGACCGGATTTTGCCTGCGTGTTGCCCTTTGCGACGCTGTCTTTGATGCCGAACGACCGCCGTTGTTTTTGGATGATCCCTTTGTAAACCTGGATGATACCCGGCAACGGGTTGCCCGCTCCTTTTTGGAGCGCCTTTCGGACCGTTACCAGATTCTCTACTTCTGTTGCAGTCAGACCCGCGAGAGCGGTGCCTTCTGAGTGACTCGAAGGAAGTTTATTGGTCGGATTTTCACATGCTTCAGTCGCCTTTTACCATATAATTTTTAAATAATGGAAAAAACCACTTGTTTTTTGCTTCATAGCATTGTATAATGGTACGATATTTTAAAAGCCGCAATG
>FR890481.1 GCA_000433415.1 Clostridium sp. CAG:448 | reverse complement strand
ATAACTGTGCTCAAGCGATTCACCGATTCACTGAATTTACGAACGGATTTATCTTCTGCTTTTACTTTTTTGTCAGGGGCAACAGTGTCGTTCGAATGATCCCCTGAGTCCTTATAATTTTTTATGGCTGACATCAGTTCCGGTCCACCTCTCATGTAGTTATAGATTGTTATTTTTTTCTTAGATGTTTTGATTACGGTGTCCATATCCACATCAACGGATAGGATCTCCCTATAGGGGATAACCGTTTTCTTTCTGAATAAATTCCGGCAAGTCATACTTGTCCTGCCGAAGAATATGCGGTTGTTGAAATAGCCGAGGATCATCAGTGCTGAAAGCACACCGATGGCAAGGAAAACCCAAGCCGCGGTAAATTCGGACTTGAGGATCATAAGCACAGTCAGTGCGGCAAACAAAACAAATCCGATGATTCCGAATACCAGAAAAATCGGATGGAGCTTTACCACATTTTTACCGGTCGGCTTGTCCTGATTGGCAGTGACGAAGATAACGACAAGCACGGCTAAATAAATGATTCCCGAGGTAATTATGATTTGTAACATTGTATTCCTGCTTTCAAATTCTTGGTGAACCCCTGCCCAAACTACATAATGTAGCTTGGGCAGGGAACTTTAAAGGGAAGTACTTGCTTCTTAACAACACAGATGAAATAAAAACTTACTTATACTGGGTAGTAGAATGTCCAGCCTTTCTTAGTGATTAATCTCGCAAGAGGTTTCTTCTTATACTTATACTCAGTGTTTGCGTACTTTGCATACTCTTAAACTCTATAAAGAAGCGATTCAATTGAAAATCCATATGCAATAATTTTAGTATACACTTTCATTGATCAAACTCTTATATAAAGATCATTCATATGGTGCAACAGCAACTTCTTTCCATACCTCGATAAACAGATGCCGTTTCTGGGCTATTTTCTGCATGTCAGCAAGGCTGAGTTCTGTCCCAATGTGCATATAATAATCATACCCGGGTTCCCATATAAAGTCTTTTGCGGTTATTTGTCCCCAGCAGTATTCTCTCATGCAATCCCGAATAAACTGACGCACCGATTCAATATTCAGCGTTTTGTTTTTTCGCCAACAACGCTTCTTTCCTGGCTCGATATAAGCTATTTTAACCTCGTTGATGCCGGAGCTTTCAAGGACATCGACCACAAAATTGATGTATTCGGTTTCCACACGCTCATATTCCGTCATTGTCAGTTTAGTACCGTTATAAACAGTTCCCACATCATAGATAGAAGTCCATTCCTCCCTTTGGTATATACCATCAACACGATAAAGCGGGTTATACTTGGATAATCGAAAATAGTTCATTTTAACCTCCTATACGGATATCAAGCCATCTACTAAAGGTTCCAGTTCTTGTTTCCCTTCTAAGTAAGTTCTTTACAGAACTTGCGGCTTTCCACACTCCTCCGCTATGAGAATCGACATCTCTGGCTATGTATCTCATTTTAGAAGAAGCTTTCGGATTTACAAATACTTTTTGCCCATGAGATATTTCCTTAGTGGGAGAATACCCTAATTGTGAAGCCATCTTTCTGGCCTCTCCGTCAGTTGATATCTTTTTTAAATTATCACATGCATTATGTGCAAGAATGGAATATTTGCCTACATAATAAGTATGATAGTCCTCA
>FR890480.1 GCA_000433415.1 Clostridium sp. CAG:448 | reverse complement strand
CGCCTGCCGGATCTGACCGGCATGGAAATCGGGGAAGCCAGTGCACGCCTGCGTCTGTCCGGACTTTACGTCGGCAGCATACACGAAGCCTTCGATCCCGAGATTCCCGCTGGCAGTGTAATTTCCGCAGACGCCCCGATCGGCGCTTCCATCCCCTATGGGTGCAGTATAGGGCTTACGGTCAGCCTCGGTACGGAACCGACAGAAGAAAGCACCGACGGGGAGGACAACGACGATCATGCACCGGAACCGGAGCATGCGGAACCGTCCGACGACGAAGATGACCGGCATTTTCCGCTGTTTCCCTGGTTTTGAAATCACCGGATATAACGAAAGGATTCCGTTATGGCAACCTACACCTCAGACGGTCTTCTGATCCGCGGTATCGGCGGACTGTATACCGTTCACCTTGCACACACCTCTGCCACACCGCTTGCCGGTATGCAGGCAGACTGCCGCGCCTGCGGCGCATTCCGCCATGCCGGAATCAAACCCCTGTGCGGGGATCATGTGCGCGTGGAATACACCGACGCGTCATTCACGGTCGGTGTGGACGGCATGCCCGTTCCCAACGGGACGGACATGATGATCACATCCATCCTCCCCCGCCGCAATGCGTTGATCCGTCCACCGCTTGCCAATCTTGATTTCTGTTTTGTCTGCCTTGCCGCAGCATCCCCCGCTCCCATGACGGATATGACCGACAAGCTGCTCTGCATCTTGGAACACAATCATATCGAACCGATCATCATCATCGGAAAAAGCGAGTTGGACCCTGACAGGGCTGCACAGATTCTTGACATCTATACGCGCGCCGGCTTCCCCGTATTTACCGTCAGTTGCCGGAACGGTACCGGAACGGACGCGGTCGGCAGCTACATACAAACACACCTGAACGGAAAAATCGCCGCCTTTGCCGGCGCATCCGGTGTGGGAAAATCCACGCTTCTGAACGTGTTGTTTCCGCACCTCACCCTGCAAACCGGCACTGTCAGCCAAAAAATTCAGCGCGGACGGCACACCACACGTGCCGTGGAGCTCTTCGCGCTGACCGACGCTCCGGATACCGGTTATCTCGCCGACACCCCCGGCTTTTCCATGTTGGATTTTATGCGGTTCGATTTCTTTGAAAAAGAAGATCTGCTCTACACTTTCCGGGAATTCACACCGTATATCGGAAAATGCCGCTATACACGCTGCACGCATACCAAGGAAGAGGGCTGTGCCATTCTGAATGCCGTTCATAACGGCATCATTCCGCCCTCCCGCCACGAAAGCTATCGGCAGCTTTACGACATTCTGAAAGAAAAGCACCCCTGGGATAAGACATGACATACAGGAAGGGAAAAATTTATGAGGGCATTTATTTACGCCGGCGGATCCATTCTTGCCGACAACATTACCGAACACCCGAAGGGGGATGACCTCTGCATTGCCGCCGACGCAGGCTATCGGAATGCGCAGGAACTGGGAGAACGGGTAAACATTCTGATCGGTGATTTTGACTCCCTCGGCACCATTCCGGAGGGCGACATGGAAGTGCTGCAGGTTCCTGCCGAAAAGGACCTGACCGACACACAGATCGCCGTGGAAACCGCACTTGCGCGCGGCGCTGATGAAATCATTCTGATCGGCGGTCTTGGAAGCCGGATGGATCATTCCCTTTCCACGCTTGCCATTCTGGAGGATCTTCGTGAACGCCATGTTCATGCGCATATCAATAACGGTTATAACCGTGTACATTACCTGAACGCCTCATCGACACTGATTCTGCGGAGCGGGTTCCGTTACCTTTCCGTACTTGCCATTGACGAGAAAATCAAGGGGCTGTCGATTGACGGCTGCAAATACCCGTTGAAACGCGCGACGCTCAACCGCCGTTTACAGTACGCAATCTCCAATGAGATCACCGGGAACTGCGCCATGATTTCCCTGCGCCGCGGCAGAATTTTTGTCATTGAATCCAGGGACTGAATAAACGGTTCCCACTCTCCACAAATGCGGCGGAGATTTCCATTTAAGTCCATACCGCCAAATGGAGACAAAATCATGCCAGCGTGTATTCTGTCATTCAGAAGCGGTATTGTCTGAAAAATTTTATGCTTTGAAAGGAGCACACCATGAACAACCAACCCGACTACAACAACGGCCAGGACGGGCAGAACAGCCAGTTCAATTCCTTCTGGCAGAACAACCCCAATCAATCCGCTCCGAATGAATTTTTCGGCGGAGCAGGCGCACCGAACGGGTACAACGCCGGTGCCGGACGCGGAAGCGAAATTTTCAAAGACAAACTTTTCCTTCCGATCTGTATTCTGCTCTCGGTTGCCGCACTGATCAATTTCCCGTCCTTCAACATCCTGACCATTCTGATTGCAATCGGTACATGGATTCTCTATGCTGCCGTGCGGAGCAACAAGAATCCCTTTTCCACCTGCGGCATCAAGATGATTAGCGGCACCGTCAAAGCGCAATTCATCCTTCTTTGGGTTGCGGTAGCCTTCCTTCTGATCCTGGCAATCATTCTGCTTGCAATCGCGCCTGGTATACAGTCCTCCATTGATCCCAACGCCGACAGCTTATTTGACGCCTTTCCCGATTACATTACAATAGACCAAGAAACGCAGAACGCCGTCAACCAATTTATAAGCGAATTTCTCCCCGGCATGAGCATTGCTCAGGTCTTTGAATTATTCCTGTTTATAGCGGGCATTATTCTCGCCTTTGCTGCGATTGTCCTCACCGTGATCAACCTTGTCTTTACCCGCCCGCTGCGCGCATTCTTAGTATCGTTCGGACAAAATGCTCCCATGGGATTGCCGATCGCGCGTGCAAACTATGTCCGTATCTGCCTGATGGTCTTTGCCATTCTGCAATTCATCAGCTCCGCGTCGTCTTTGCTCTCCCTCAGTTCGGATTCCATCACGGAGCTCATCTCCGGCGTCTGCACCGGTGTTTCCATGTTGCTCGGAAGTCTTCTGATCGGGAAATACTGTATGAACCAAACCGGCAATACGCAAACATTCTAAACCCAACAAAAAGCATCCGGGAGTCAAAAGACATTCGGATGCTTTTTCGGACTTTTTTACAGCCTTATGCAATTTCAAGCCGGTTACACAACACCCTGTGCTTCCATTGCATCCGCAACCTTAAGGAAGCCGGCAATATTTGCACCGGCGACATAGTTGCCCTCCATGCCATAGGTTTTGGCGGCACTGTCAAGATTGTGGAAAATGTTGACCATGATATCCTTGAGTTTTGCGTCCACCTCCGCAAAGGTCCATGAGAGACGTTCACTGTTCTGCGTCATTTCAAGCGCAGAGGTTGCAACGCCGCCGGCATTGGAAGCCTTTCCGGGTGCAAACAAAACGCCGTGTGCCTGCAGATAAGCGGTCGCTTCCAACGTCGTGGGCATGTTTGCCCCCTCCGCAACAGCAATACAGCCGTTTGCAACCAGCGCCTGGGCGTCCTCTAAGAGCAGCTCATTCTGTGTTGCGCAGGGAAGCGCCACATCGCACCTGACGCCGGCAAACACGCCTCTGCCTGCGTGGTACTCTGCCCGCGGTCTTGCCGCCTGATAAGCGGTCAGACGGGCACGGTCAACCTCCTTGATTTTCTTAAGCAACTCCACATCGATTCCATCCGGGTCATAAATCCATCCGGTCGAATCCGAACAACTGACCGGCTTTGCGCCCAATTGCCATGCCTTCTCAATGGCGTAAATTGCCACGTTTCCCGCACCGGAAACCGCCACGGTCTTCCCTTCCAATGAATGTCCGTTGGCACGAAGCATTTCCTCCGTAAAATACAGGAGCCCGTATCCGGTCGCTTCTTTTCTTGCTAAGGAGCCGCCATAGCTGAGCCCTTTCCCGGTCAGAACCCCCTCGTACAGACCGCGAATACGCTTATACTGCCCGTACAGATAGCCGATTTCGCGTGCGCCGGTGCCAATGTCCCCGGCAGGTACATCGGTGTCCGCACCGATATGACGGTACAGCTCCGTCATAAAACTCTGGCAAAACGCCATGACCTCACGGTCCGACTTCCCCTTGGGGTCAAAATCCGAACCGCCCTTGCCGCCGCCAATCGGCAACCCGGTCAGGGAGTTCTTGAACACCTGCTCAAAGCCCAAAAATTTGATGATTCCCAAATTGACAGACGGATGCAACCGCAGCCCGCCCTTGTACGGACCAATCGCACTGTTAAACTGCACACGGAAGCCGTTATTGACCTGCACCTGTCCGTTGTCATCCACCCAAGGAACACGGAACAGAATCTGCCGTTCCGGTGTTGTCAGACGTTCCAGAAGCGCTTCCTTCCGATACCGTTCTTCGTTTGCCTCAATCACGGGACGTAAAGATTCAAGCACCTCTTTGACCGCCTGATGGAACTCCGGCTGTGCGGGATTTTGCTCGACCACGCGGTCGATGACCTGATCTACATATGACATACGAAACCTCCTTGGCAATTGGCACATCCGCGCCTTTTGCAATTTTATTTTTCTATCATTCATATTATAGCTCATTTTTCGCGATTTGTCAAGTGGTTATTCCACATTTTTGCATTTTTTCATCTCGAAAATTGCGTAATTACCGATCAGAACCATGCAAAAGCCGCGGCAGTTTTCCTGCCGCGGCTCCTTTGGCAAATCATGACATCAAATCACGGTGAATGGCAGCAGCAGCCTGCTTACCGGCACCCATGGCGAGGATCACAGTTGCCGCACCGGTAACGGCGTCTCCGCCGGCATAGACGCGGGAACGTGACGTTTTTCCGTGTTCATCCGCCACGATACATCCGTGCGCATCGGTGTCCAGTCTCTCCGTCGTCGTCTTAATCAGCGGGTTGGGCGAGGTTCCCAGCGCCATAATCACACAATCCACCTGCAGATCGGTTTCCGAACCGGGAATCTCGATCGGCCGGCGTCTGCCGCGCGCATCCGGCTCACCCAACTCCATCCGAATGCACTGTATCCCGGTCACAAAACCGTTTTTGGGATCGCGGCGGTCTTCTGCATTGTGATACCCGTAAATTTGCACGGGATTGTGCAGAAGCAGAAACTCAATGCCCTCCTCCATGGCATGCTCAACCTCTTCACGGCGTGCGGGAAGCTCTTCCATGGAGCGACGGTAAACAATATAAACCTTTTCCGCGCCCAAACGCAGTGCCGTACGCGCGGCATCCATTGCCACATTGCCACCACCCACGACTGCCACACGATTGGCATGCAGAATCGGTGTTGCGGCATCTTCCCGATATGCCTTCATCAGATTGCTCCGTGTCAGAAACTCATTGGCGGAATAAACGCCCTTCAGAGATTCACCGGGAATTCCCATAAAGCGGGGCAATCCCGCGCCGGAACCGATAAACACCGCCTCATAGCCATCCTCAAACAGTTCGTCCACCGTGATGGTTCTTCCTATCACCGTATTGGTGCAAAACTCCACGCCCAATGCACGCAGTGTTTCCACTTCGCTTTGCACAATGGCTTTCGGCAGGCGGAATTCGGGAATACCGTAAACCAATACGCCACCCGCAACATGCAACGCCTCAAACACGGTTACGGCATAGCCCAAACGGGCAAGATCCCCCGCACAGGTCAATCCGGCAGGTCCGGATCCAACCACCGCTACCCGATGTCCGTTCGGTTCGGGTCGTTGCGGCGGGGTCGTTGCATGTTCCCGATGCCAATCCGCGACAAAGCGCTCCAATCTGCCTATGCCGACCGCTTCCCCTTTCATGCCGCGAACGCATCCCGACTCACACTGTGTTTCCTGCGGGCACACTCTGCCGCAGACAGCCGGCAGTGAGGACGACTGTGCGATCACCTGATAAGCCCCCTCAAAATCGCCCTCTTTCACCTTTTCGATAAAATCAGGAATCCGGATTTTCACCGGGCACCCGGTTACGCAGGGCATATGCTTGCAGTGCAGACAGCGCGCCGCCTCCTGCAACGCCGTCTCTTCGGTATACCCGGTAGCGACCTCTGAAAAATTTCTTGCCCGGATCGCAGGCTCCTGCGTCGGCATCGGATTCTTCTCCGGCGACATATTCACCTTAGCCATTCCCATTTTCCTCCTTACCGTAAAGGTTACAGACCTTCTCCCGTGCCGTCGCCTCAAAATCACGGTACATGTTACCACGCGATATTGCCTCGTCAAAGTCCACGCCGTATCCGTCAAAGTCCGGACCGTCCACGCAGGCAAACCGCATTTTCCCATCGACCGTCAGCCGGCATCCGCCGCACATGCCGGTTCCGTCTATCATGATCGGATTCATAGAAACCGTCACGGGAATCCCAAAGGGACGTGCGGTCTCCACCACAAATTTCATCATAATCAGCGGACCGATTGCAAAAATACGGTCAAACCGCTCTCCCGACTCCAACCATTCCTTCAGTGGCAATGTCACAACGCCCTGCCTACCTGCAGAACCATCGTCACTCATCAAAACGGTCCGTGCAGACGCGGCACGGAACTCCTTCTCCAGTATGACCAATTCTTCGGAGCGGAAACCGATCACAGAAGACACCTCACACCCCGCCTCGTGCAATGCTTCTGCAATCGGCAAGGCAATGGCACAACCGACGCCGCCGCCGACCACCGCTACGTGATGCAGTCCTTCAATTTCGGTCGGTCTGCCCAGCGGACCTACGAAATCGGCAATATAATCTCCTTCTTTCTTTTTCCCGAGAAGCATGGTTGTGGCACCCACAATCTGAAAAATGATACGGACAGTGCCCGCCGTTCGGTCTGTTCCCGCAACGGTCAGGGGAATCCGCTCCCCGTTTTCGTCTACACGCAGTATGATAAACTGTCCCGCACGTGCCTTTGCGGCAACCCGCGGTGCTTCAATCTCCATCATGGTAACGGTGGAATTCAGCTCCTTTTTGGTTCTGATCCGATACATATCGGTCAACCTCCTTTTATCTCTTTCAGTTTTGTTCGCCCTCTTTGTGCTTCCGCCAAAGATCTGTCCGGCGAATTACCATAGCGGCAAGAATTCCGGTCAGCGTTCCGGCAAGTGTCCCCGCCACCAGCAGAACCGGCAGATACCACCATAGTCCGGGTGTATCGGTCAGGACTACCGCTACCGCTATCTGCCCTATATTATGTGCAACCCCGCCGGCAACGCTGACCCCGATCACATGCAATCCGGTCCGCCGAAGTAAAATCATCACGCACAGGGAGAGTGCAGCGCCGCACAGGCTGTACAGCATCCCGGTCAATCCGCCGAAAGCCAAGCCCGCGAGGATCACCCGCAGAACGGTCAGAATGACCGCGTCCCACACACGCAACCGATAAAGCGCAAAAAGCGTCACACAATTGGCAAGCCCCAATTTGACCCCGTAGTACCCGATCGGCAACGGCACCAAAAACTCCAGATAAGAAAGTCCGAAGCAAAGTGCGACCATGCACCCCATCCATGCTACGTGATGCACCGCTCGGCTACCCCGCAATCGCATCGGGTTCACCGTCCTCTCCCGGCGTATTTGCCGCATCTGCGGTGATACTGACTGTAACACGATTTGGCAGACAGACAATGGTTTCCCCACGCTTTGCGATAGGGGCGTGCCGCATGCAGTCACCGCCCGGACAATCCGCATCACTCATAAAAACACACCCGTTCCGGACCGTGACCGTATTCCCGCCGACCGTATACACGGCATCTGCCGAAAGCGGTAAGATGGTTACGACACGGTCATCCTTGCGAATCACCGCATACGTTCCTTCCCTTGCGAATAGGGAAAAAAGACAGAAAAGCACCGTTGCCAAAAGAAGCAGTACACCAATCAGTATCAAATCTTTTTTTCCGAATATACGCGTCTTCATTCCCGCCCTTCTGCCCGTGTGCTTTCTCCCATTATACTATATTACAACCTGTTTGTCAATAAAAATCCTTGACAGCACGCAAAAACTGTGTTACAATAAATTGAGTTTATTTACACAGAGGGGGGGATCATGTTGCGCACGGTTTTTCCGTCACTGCTCGGAAACGATGCTCTGCGCCGGCGTTTTTACGATGATATCCGGGCAGGTACCATGTTTCATGCCTATATCATTGAAGGCGCAACAGGCAGCGGCAGGCATACGCTGGTGCGGCAACTGGTTGCGGCACTTTCCTGCCGGCAAAAGGACAATGAGGACCTTCCGCTTCCGTGCGGCAATTGCAGTCTGTGCCACAAAATCCTGTCTGACAACTCCCCTGACGTTCGATATATCCGGCGTGAAAAAGACAAAACCGGTCTGGGTGTGGATGCCATCCGATTTCTGTCGGGTGATATTGCCATTGCGCCCAATGACAGTGACCAAAAGGTTTACATCATCGAAAATGCCGATACAATGACCGTACAGGCGCAGAACGCCCTGTTATTGACACTGGAGGAACCGCCCGCATATGCAATGTTCTTTCTGCTTTGCGAAAACGCCACGCTCCTGTTGGAAACCATCCGGAGCCGTGCGCCGGTTTTCCGGATGGAGCCGCTCTCACTGCCGCTGATGCGGGAGGCGCTTCGCACGGATCCGGACTGTCATTTGCCGGCAACACAGGAGGAAACGGACGGCATTCTGCAAGCCGCCGCAGGATCGCTTGGAATGGCAAAAACACTGCTGCAGCCCAAAGCCGCCAAACAGATCACGGCTCTGCGCAGGGGTGTAGAAAGCTTTGTAGCGCTTGCCGTCGCCGGCGATAATGCGGGAATCATCGGCTTTCTCGGCGGACTCGGCAGTGTCCGCACAGATGTACGCGCACAGTTGGAGGCAATTTTGCCTGCCATACGCGATCTGACCGTTCTGAAAAAAGATGAAAATGCCCCGCTCTGCTTCTATACCGACCGCGAGCAGGCATTGGCACTTTCCGATCGCACCACATTGGAGCGATTGGTACGTTGCTATGATGCCGTCAATGACGCGCTCCGGCGGATTGCCCTGTTAAACGGGAATATCCGTCTGACGCTTTTACGCGCTTTCTCCGACGCGGGACTTTTGTAAAAATAAGATGAGGAAATGAATATGCCAGAAAACAATAACGAAAACAAACAGGAACAGCAACCCAGGAGACCGCGCCGTAAACCGCATTCCGGTCACAAACGGCAGGCAGACTGGCTGAACGAACCCACCGGGGCGGAATTCCCCGATACGGAATCGGGTTCTGCGGCAAAACGAACGGAAAATCAGCGCAAGCCTGCCCAAAAGAAACCCGCTCCGCAACCGCAACAACAGAAAAAAGCCGCGGCACCGAAACAGCCGCAGAAGCAGCAACCCGCAAATAAACAGCAGCCGCAAAAGCCCGCGCCAAAGCGCGAAAATACCGATAACGATGAAAAAAGGCAACAAGGACGCAGACCTGCGCAAAACAGTCAGCCTCCCCGCAATAAACAGCGGCGCAACCAGGAAAATCCCGCACTGAGCCTCGACTTTTCCGATATCACACTGACGCCGCGACAGAAAAAGCCTGTTCGTTTTGAAGAACCGGAGCCTGAAATCCCGTCTTCTTATCCCCCCGGTTCCGAAGTGCTGGAGGATATTCCGCGTATCAGCTACGCCGTCGCCAACCGGCAGGAAAACGCCTCGGAGGAAAAGGTCTGCATCATCGGTGTACAGTTCAAAACCGCCGGAAAGGTTTATTACTTTGACCCGGGTGAATTGCAGTACGCCGAAGGAGACCGCGTCATCGTTGAAACCACGCACGGTCTGGAATTCGGCACCGTTGCAATTGAAAACCGCATGATTGTCCGCTCGGAAAACGCCAAGGCATTGCGCCCGGTGATCCGTAAGGCAACACTGGAGGATATTGCACACGATCAGGAAAACCGCCAAAAGGAAAGCGAAGCATTCCGTATCTGTGCGGAAAAGATCAAGGCACACAAGCTGGACATGAAGTTGGTAGACGCGCAATATACCTTTGACAACGCAAAATTGCTCTTCTACTTCACCGCAGACGGACGGGTGGATTTCCGGGATCTGGTCAAGGATCTTGCAGGTGTTTTCCGGATACGCATTGAACTCCGGCAGATTGGCATCCGTGACGAATCGCGAATGATGGGTGGATTGGGCGCCTGCGGCAGACCCCTCTGCTGTGCCAGCTTCCTGAACGATTTTGTGCAGGTTTCGATCAAGATGGCAAAAGAGCAGAACCTGTCGCTGAACTCCAACAAAATTTCCGGTTGCTGCGGCAGACTGATGTGCTGCCTGCATTACGAATACGAAACTTATCAGGCAGAACTGCGTCTGATGCCGGCAGTGGATTCAAAGGTAATGACCCCTGACGGTCCTGCAACCGTATGTGAGTTGAGCCCGGTCCCGGGGACCATTAAGGTGCGTTTTGACGACAAAGACACTCCGTCCAAAACTTACTATAAAAAAGACATCACTCCGATTGTGCCCGAAAAAAAGAACGAATCTCCGGATCCGAAGGCGGCAAAAGAGTCGGAATAACAGTTTATCCATAACATTCATCCAAACGGCAGGCTTTCCCTGCCGTTTTTTGCCGTACAGAAAAGGGGCTGTAAGAGTACAACCCTTACAGCCCCCAAAATTCAACAGATTGCAATTCCAAACACACCGCCCGCCGCGTCGGACGCTTTGGCAAGTAACGTCAGCTCTTTGATCGTCCTGGTTTCGCCAAGATCAAATTCCAGCAGATTCAAAACGGTATTGCCCACCTCCACAGCATGGTTCTTGCACCACAAATCACGCGTAGGGTATACGGGCGGCACGGTGTCGGCATAGTCCGTCTCTCCGAGCGGCGGCAACACGGACGGACGCGCCGCGCCCGGTTTGTATGTTGAAAAATCCGCGACAACCTCAGCGCCGAATCCATAGTCCAAATCTCCCGGAAAACAGAGCGTTTTCCGATAAACCGGCAGCAGGTAGGCACCCTCCTTTTCACATACAATCTCCGCATCAAACGGCTCACTGCAAATCTCGTGGTCGTCCGCAAATGCCGAAAACAGCACAAACAGTTTTCGCGCCGCTCTTGCAATCGGCAGATGCAACACCCGGTTTTCCCGCGTGGCAACCGGTGCAAATCTTCCGTTCAACGCAAATGACAACCCGCCGATTTCCACCTTGTCCGGCATGTCGCGCAAAAAGGCATCAGGATTGATCACCGTGCAACCGTGATGCGGGAAATACGCCATATCCCGCCATGCCGGATATGCCACCGTCAGGTCGTCCGGGATAGTGAGCTGCTCCGTCTGCGCAGTGTCCATCGGCGCCGTGAACAGAATCTCTCCGCTGAACACACCGCCAATGTGAAGCATCGCACGGTTTTTCCCGGGTACGGTGTCCGGTATCCTTTCAAACCGACATGCCGCACTCTCCCCTGCGCCACAGCAAAGATGTGACTTTACAAGCGTACTCCCCGTCATCAGATAAGCGTCCGAATCGATGGATTTGCCCGTCCGGTTCCAAAAACGGACAGTGACCGTATGGGTGGCATATTCCGTCTCCATCCGGTACGGGGGCACGACCGTCACACTGCAGGGGACTGACAATACAATACCGTCATGGCGCAGGCGCACCGCAAAAGTTCTGCGCGCAAAATTGACCAATCCGAAATCGCCGTACCCCACATAAGCATCCAGCAAATCCGTTCTGTATGCACCGTCCTCATCCAGTACGCCGCATCTGTCCGCAATACCGATGATTTCTGCCCCTTCTGCGGTAATGTGCGGTTTTTCCCCGCAAACCGCAATCGCCGGCAAATGCAATGCGATTGCAATCGGTTGGTAGGCAACACTGCATATCACATCAGACGCGCATCCGAGATCGGCAGACACGATGCAAAAGCCGCACTCATAGGCAACGTGGCACGCCACCGGCTTTCCGTCTGCACAGACAGAGATATTTTTGACAAAATCCGTGCGCCAAAGCAGTTTCTTTTGCGTGGTGTCGGCGGAACGGAATGCGATGGTGAACGAATTTCCCTGCTTTTGATAGGTATAGTTCACGATAGGCGTCCGCAACGCCGCGTGCTCCCATCCTCCCGGAAAACAGGGCGAAATGGTTGTCACATTTGCAAACAAGTCCCTGGTAACACCGAAAATGCTTTCAATCACCCCCTGCGCAAAAACGCCTGCCGAAGGGGAAAAATAACCGAACCTTGTTTCATTTGCGGTTTCCGGGAAAGACCCTCTCTGATAGTCCCCGCAGACCCGTGTCGCGACAAAATCAAGCGGTCTGATTGCCGCCTCATGCTTACCGATCTTTGCATAGGCGGCAGTTGCGAAGGGCTGCATGTCGGAGCCCGCCTGCATACCCCATGTGGGAACCCAATCAAATCGGTGATCTCCGAAATGGTTGGACTGGAACACTTCCCCCTCCTCGCCGGTCATCCGGTGCATCAGATGATCCATGGACGATTGCGCATCAAAGGAATCGACCTGACCGTAAATAATCGGATAACAAATACCGTGATAGGTTGTATCCAACCTTGCCTGACCGTAGTCATCCGAAAACCAAATTGCGCGCCCCAGGTCCTTCTTCCAGATACGCTTTTTCCATGCCTCCAGGCAATATGCAGACAGAGCACGGTACGCCTTCGCACGTTCGCACTCACCCAAAATATCAAAATAGTCAGCCGCCAGGGAAAGCATCTGCACGCCTTCGGATCCGGGTGCGGCGCCTCTGCCGGGGGTGGACTCAAAATCCTCCTGATTTCCGATTTGCGAATGCCACGCCAGAATCCCCGTCCGCGTCGCATCGTATTCTCCGAACGTTTGCCGTATGATCTTCTCGATATACGGTTGACACTCCCGCGCAAAATCCAAATCGCCCGTCATCTGCAAATAGTGCAGCAATTCGCGCACAAAGAAATGGTTGTCACCACCCCAATCGCGTCTGGCAGTATGGTTCGGATGCAGTTCCAGAATGGCACCGTCATCCCGCATATACTGCAACTGCGAGCGCAGCGTTTCTTTGGTCCGATCAAAATTCCCCGCCCATTCCTCGGCGGCGGTCTGCTCCATGTGGCACAGCGTGGGCCAGTGCTGGATACATTCAATCCAACCGAAAGGATACAGCCAGGAATACTCCAAATTCAGATAGGCGTGCATAAAAGACGCGTCAAGCTCTTTGTCGGGCGTGTGGATGTACAGATTTTCCAACTTTCTCCGATAATAATCGGCAACCTTCTCCATTTCCGCACATGCCTCAAGAGCGGAAAGCCGGCACGCCTCCGTCTCGTCAACCGAAAAACCGATCATGAGCCAGACCTCGTCCCCCGTTGTATACCCCTCGGCATAGCTTCCGCCTGTCTCTTTCTGACAGATTGAAAAATCCATATTTCCCCGGACATAAGTGACAAAATCCCGCTCCGCATGGCGAATGACCACTGCATCCTCCGCAATCGCCGCAGAGCCCTCCTCGCAATCAATTGCCTCCCCCTTCATGGCGGCATTCGGAGAATGGTGCATAAAGGCAACGTTCCCGCAGCCGAAACGGAGGAAAACGCCGGGCATATCGCTCTTAACGTGAATGACAAATGCACCGCGGTAAAGGTCCTCTTCGGGCAGAATCACGGGATAAATACCGGTCTGCACGGTGTGCCCATCCAAAGTAACGGCTTTGCTCTCCAGCCCGCCGGGGACATTGTTTGCAGTCGTTTCCTCCGTGCAGTATTGGTAGGAAAGGATTTTCTTTTCCTCTCCGATTCCGAGTACAAATTTGACAAGAACCAGATGTTCGGCGCCGCGAGCAGTCCGATTATCATAGGTCATCGCCGCCATATTCGGGTATGCCTGCCGCATAAAGGCAACGCTTCGTCCGAATGCGGTCGCACGTTCATCCTGGTGATTCAGGGAAACTTCCAGTAAATCTTCACTCTGTCTCATGATCCGTTCCTTTCATCAAACGCGAATTTTCTGCTCCGCCTCCCGTGACGGATAGTGCTTTAACATCACAAGCGGTTCGCAGTCGCTGTGGTTTTCAATGGTAACTCCTGCCCGCGCCCGGTCGGCAGATACAAAGAATTCATCACGGCTGATCTGTCCGAAACGAAGCATGGTCGCCGATGCGGCTTTGTGTCCCTGCATCCTTCCGTACCCCTGTACCAGAATGCAAGCGTAGGCGCCGTCGTCATAGACCGTCACCGTCTTTCCGGGCAAAACCGTCAGCTCTTTTGCGGAGATATAGGGATTTCCGTAGACAACCTGCTTTTCGATATGGTTTTCATTCTCCTGTAAAGTAACAGGGGGACGGAAATAATGCTTTCTGTAATCCGGATCCACGTTTTTCTCCCAATCCAGTAAATTCATCACCCGATCCACGTCATCCTGCTCCTCCTTTGGCAAATTTTCTACCAATAGCTTCTTCCCGAACACCTCGCCGCAGACGACATTTTCAAAAACAGCGTTTACATCGCTGTTCCATTGCGGCTCATAGGTCAGATACGATCCGGGTGCATGGACAACGCCGGGTGCCGTGTACCACCCGGTTCCGAGCTGAATCCGGTATGCGCGGGAAAGTTCGGTGATTCTGTCATCCCGTTCCGTAAAATGGAGCAATCTCTCTCTGACCTCTTCCTTTGTCACCTCCGGCGAGAATCCGTAATAAGTGTGCGGAAAACTGCCGGGGTAATTGTTCATTTGCGGCGAGTAATAATACGCTTCCGGCTTCCCGAGCTTCCCGACCCTTTCCGCATCCTCGAAAGACAAATGTAGGTGATGGAACAACGGGTCCGCATAGTCAAAAAATTTGGCGTACATCGGCCATGTCCCATATTTGTCGTATAAATCCTGCCCGATCAGCACCGCACCCAGGGTGTCCACAAAGTCCTTCAATGACACCTTGTTTTCCGTATTGTCATCTACATTGACATAGCTCAACCCCTCATCGGGCTTTGCTTTTTCTCCGTTCATTGCGCAAATCACCGAGGAAAACCACCGCTCCTTGATGGCGCCCCGCTTCATCCCAAAAGCATAATAATCATCCGGATGCAAGCGAAGGCGGTACCCCGGCTTGCAGAATTGCCGCGGCAAAAATATCGGGATCAGGTTCAAAATCCCATCCTGTTCATAAAGAAAACGTGCCATTTGTTCGCGATTCATGATGCATATTTTCCTGCTTTCTGTCTGTAGTATACCGTATCGGTGCGCTTTTTCGCACAAAACGCCATCGTGATTCTATTATAAAAAAAACAGGTTTTCATGCAAGATACAAACCGGATCTATTTATGGACAATCCGGACTTTTAACAGACACAAAGCGCCTCCGGCGAAAAAACAGCCGCCCCCGAAACAGGGGCGGCTGTAAAAAGAATACTCAAAATTATTCAAAAATGATAGAAGTAATGGCAATCTGTGTGCCCTGAGGGCTATGAAGGAACAGATAAACCTGACCGTTATAAGTAATGGTGCTCAGGTCGATCACAGCAGCTCTCTGACCGCCTGCCCAGCCCTGATCCGAAAATACCATATCGGTGTGCGCAATCTCACCCTCCATGTTGGAAGGATCTCCTGCAACACCGTAAGAGGTTGCAACACTCTTCAGACCAATCTCATGTCCGCCGGCTGCATCGAAATTATTCTTGGTTACCTCGCTACCGTCAAAGCCGTACATAATGGTCACTTTGGTATACTTGGAAAGATCCAACTCGCCAAGATTGATGCCGCCGTTATATTCAAACAGCGAAACAGGACAATCATAGCCAGCAGCAGCCCAACCTTCTCCAAAATAAGTCGCACTGATGACATTATTAATGGGTGCCTCATACGGTTCCGGAACAACAATCAGAAGCTTACCTTCGGTGTTCTGTCCCCACTTGCTCATCAGATTGTAGAGGTTACCGTCGGATGCCAAAGCATACAGCTTCAGCTCATAGGTACCGGGCTCCAAGTCTGCCAGAGAAATGGTGAACTCATAGCATACCGCATTCGCCTGTATTGCCAAAACCTGATTCTTATGTTCTTCGTTGCTAAAATCAACACTGAATTCCGTGTTGCTCAAAACGAGCTTGCCGTCGCCGATCTGATAGCCGAAGCCAACAATGGTGTAGTCATTCAGACCAACCCAACCGCGGAACGTTGCGTTAGCAACACCGGAAATACCGTTGGCACGGTTTTCACCAAGCCACTTGTACGCGGAACCGGTCGCCAGTTCTTCGCCGTTTTCTTTGTAGGAATCAGCACTGATCAGACCATTCTCACCCTTAACGATCTCCTTCACTTCCGGAGCAGCCTTATTGATTTTGATCTCAATATAACGGACAAGGGTTCCGTCTTCCAGTTTGTAGATGCATGCAACCGTGTGCTCGCCTGCACTCACACCGGAAATATCCGCATAAATTCTGTAGCGGGTAGCATTGGAAGCGCCTACACTTGCCGCGACATCAATAACACCCTGCTCTGCCTCAACCAGGAATGCGTCATTGAAAGCCACATCACCACCGTCGATCTGGTAACCGACTGCCACAACTTTGGCACTGGTAGCCAGCCATCCCCAGAAACGGATGGATGCGGTAGCAACGGGAACCTCAAACACCTCAGGCAAATCTGTGCAACTACCGGGAGCAAACGCCTTCTTCAGTTCTGTGTCTGCAGCATCCCGAGCTTCACACTCATCAAAGGAGGTGTGCTTCCACTGTGCCTCAGCGTCATCCGTGGCATAAATACCGTCAGCCGGCTTCGGATCCTCGGTCGTAACTTCTTCCTTGGTCGTTTCCTCTGCAGCAGTTGTTTCCTCGGCAATGGTCGTCTCTTCCGCGTTGGTCGTCTCTTCCGCGTTGGTCGTCTCCTCAGCAACGGTCGTTTCTTCTGCATTGGTTGTTACTCCACCCGTGGTTTCATCGCCTTTCGTGGTTCCAGCCGTGGTGGTCGTTTCTTCATTTTTTGTCGTTGTTGCGTCCGTGGTTTCTTCCGGATTCTTGTTATTATTACAAGCAATCAGCGTTACGAGCAATGCAAAAACAAGCACTGCAACAATTACAAGTCTTTTCATGGTTTTCCCTTTCTGTGAATATATTTGCACACGGATGCTACATGCCACCCACAGTGCATATCTATCATAACACAAATTGTCGACAAATGCAAGTGCTTTTTATTTCAAAGCTAATATTTAGTTTGAATACACAAATTTCTTGCGTCATCTTTGTGCAGAATGCCATGCTTTATTTCATTTAGTCAACCTTTTGAGACCGTATATCGGTTTCGTTTTCACACCTTCTCCAAAAAACGGCAGGGATGCCACATAGCCCCCCGCCGAAAAATTAAAAGCTAATCAGTTATCGTACAGAATCTTTGCCTGCTCTTCGGTTGCAACTGCAGAGTAGATGCGAACGCCGTAAATGTAAGCATTTGCAAACAACTCACCGACATTGCCCTGGTTGGAATCACCGCCGATGCACAGGAATTGAGAACCATCCTGCGATGCCGGCTGGAAAGTGCCCGAAACCTGCTTGAAATCAACCTTTTCACCGTTCACATACATCGTCAGCGCATCGCCGCTGTATGTAACAACAACATGATACCGGGTATTAACCTGCGGTACGAAACCGACAGTCTCATAACCGCCATTTCCGAGATTCAAAAGGAAGGACATCTTACCGTCTTCAACTCCGAAGCCAAGACCGCCAGCCTGCGCATTGGAAGCCAGATATTGCTCTCCGCCCATATCTTTCATCTCAAAATCCAACTCGAAAGTGAAGCCCTTTGCAATCGTATCATAAAAATTCTTGAAGCCGGGAACCTTCAGGTAGGAGGAACCGGTGCCGTCAAAATCAAGCGTCTTGTCGCCATTGCGATCCACGATCTTGGGAGTGCCCACCACTTCAACATCGTTCTTTGCAGCGGAAGCATCCTTGCAACCGTCGCTCAGATCCAGATCGAAAATGTCAGCAGGATCGATTGCATCTGCAGGCATATTCTTCTCTGCATAAGCCTTTCCGGCGTCTTCGGTGGTGAAGAATGCAGCATAGGCAACATCAATGGAACCACCGTTACCGGCGAAGAAATCCCATCTCAGATAGGTCAGTGTATCGGACGTTACATTCTGGGACAGCTTCAGATCCACTACGATAGCGTGCCACTTACCGTCGCCCTCATAGCTGAAGGTGAACTGGTCATTGGCACCGGTCCAACCGCCGGCAGAGCCAACAAAAATCTGACCCTGCTGATCAGAAGTTGTACGGTAAACAATCAGCAAATACTGTGCAGCATCATAGTTGCTGTCCAGCGGAACAAGCGCAAGATACGGATCTCCATCGGTAGAAGTCAGGGTTGCGTAGCCATCCTTCTTAACAAGCTCCATCATCTGGATGTAGTGATTGGATGCCGCTGCCTCCTTTCCGGTGTTGAAGATTTCTTCCATCCGATCCACAGTGATAATGTCCACAGGGGCATTGGGATCGACTGCCTTGTTAATCTTGATCTCAATATAACGGACAAGGGTTCCGTCTTCCAGTTTGTAGATGCATGCAACCGTGTGCTCGCCTGCGCTCACACCGGAAACATCCGCATAAGTTCTGTAGCGGGTAGCGTTGGAAGCACCTGCGCCTGCTGCAGCGTCAATAACACCCTGCTCTGCTTCAACCAGGAACGCATCATTGAAAGCCACGTCACCACCGTCAATCTGGTAACCGACTGCCACAACTTTGGCACTGGTAGCCAGCCATCCCCAGAAACGGATGGATGCAACATTACAGGGAACGTCAAACACCTCAGGCAAATCTGTGTAACTACCGGGAGCAAACGCCTTTTTCAGTTCTGCGTCTGCAGCATCCCGAGCTTCACACTCATCAAAGGAGGTGTGCTTCCACTGTGCCTCAGCGTCATCCGTGGCATAAATACCGTCAGCCGGCTTCGGATTCTCGGTCGTAACCTCTTCCTCGGTTGTTTCCTCTGCGACGGTTGTTTCCTCTGCG
>FR890479.1:32925-46196 GCA_000433415.1 Clostridium sp. CAG:448 | reverse complement strand
GCGCAGGATGGGAGAAATCCTGGAGAGATTGCTTTGCCTGGTGATTGACGGAGATTTACGGAACGAACGGCAGGTTTTGCTGGACGCCGCTTTACGGATGGCGGCGGAGGAGTGCGCCGGTGCGGAAACGCACGGGGGCGGAAAGAATGGCGGCGGCAATGTTTTTCCTTGATTTTTCTGCTTTTGGATTGTGCCCCTTCCATGGGGGAAATAATAGGTAACAGACAGGATGGAAATAATCACGCGGAGGTCCCACGATGAAGAATGAGAAAATTCATAAGCGCCTGGGGCGCGATCAGGTACTGACCGTACCGAATCTGATGAGCCTGTTCCGGCTTTTATTGGTGCCGCTTCTGTTCATATTTACATTTGGCGGCGAGTGGGAACGGTGGAGAATGTTTGCCGTGTTTGCGGTTGTGGTGGTTTCCGCACTGACGGATGTGGTAGACGGTTTTATTGCACGGAAATACCACTGCGTGTCCGATCTCGGAAAACTGCTGGACCCGGTTGCGGACAAGCTGACGCAGTTTTCTCTGATGCTTTGCCTGGGGCTTCGGTTGCAGTTTTATCCGCTTCTCGGCTTGCTTGGCTTCCAGATTCTTAAGGAATGCGCCATGTTTATTGCCGGATGCTTTATCCTGAAGAATACGGATACCGTCAACAGTGCCAGATGGTACGGCAAGGTGACAACGGTCGTTTTGTATGCATCCATGCTAGCAATCCTGCTTTTCCCGATGCCGAAATGGGCACTTGCACTGATTGTTGTATTTTGTGCTTTTTGGATTTTGTTTTCTTTGGTCATGTACCTGTTGTACTACAGAAAGCTGATTCTGCGTGCGCGGATGAAGGCGTCTGCGCCGACCGGAGAAACACGGGAGACGGAGGAAGGAACATGAAGACCGTATATTTTCGTGATTTTGATACTGCGGCGCATAATGCCGCCTATAATCTTTACCGCGCCCTGTGCACCTGCAAAGAAGCAGGGGCAGGGCGTCTCGTGTTTGACTGCGCGAAACGGTATGAACTGGACCCTGCGTTTTGCGCGGAACGCAACCTGTGCATTTCCAATCACGGGTACAACGGTCCGCACAGAATCGGCGTACTGATTGAGCAGATGCACGATTTTGAAATTGATTTTGCCGGTTCTACCTTGTGTATGATGGGGGAAGGCACCCATTTTGCCATTTTGGACAGCCGCAATATCAAGGTGCGCAATGTGGTACTGGAAAACCCGGAAAACATGTTTATGCAGGTGCGTGTCGCAGCGCACGGGGACGGATTTGTCGATGTGACCCCGATGAATGGCAGAGAACAGTTCGCAATCCGCAGACAGGAATTGGTCTGCCCTGCACCGCGTAAGACCTGCAATTACTGGATTGAAACCAATATTGAATTTACGCCGGACGGTGAGATTGCGTACGGAACCGCTGACCATACCATGGGGAATTATATACCGGAGATGCGGTGTGAACAGCTTGCCGACGGAAATCTGCGCTTTTACGATGTGCGGCGTTATCCGCCGGTTGGGAATATTCTGATCATCAGTGCGGCGCGCCGTTTGGGTGCCGGCTTCTTCCTTTGCGATTCTTCCGAAATCGTGTGCGAGGATGTCACGGTACATTCCTGCCTGGGAATGGGGCTGATTGCGCAGATGTGCGAAAATATTCATTTGAACCGGTTCTGTACGGTGCGTGCGGAGGGACTGTACTATTCCGCAACGGCGGATGCAACCCATTTTGTGGACTGCAACGGGCGTGTGACGGTGGAAAACTGTACGTTTGAAGGACAGTTGGACGATGCGTTGAATATTCACGGCATTTATACCCGTGTTCTTGCAAAGGACAAAAACGAACTGTTTGTGCGTGAGATGCATAACGATGCAAAGGGAATCCGTATTTATCACGCGGGAGACCGCGTGCAGGCACTGCATCCGCAGACACTGATTCCTTATACGGAAAAAACGGTTGAGGCGGTTGAATATATCAACGGCGACCTGATTCGTCTGGTGCTTTCGGAGGAAACGGATGACATCCGTGTGGGGGACGACATCGAAAATATTTCCCACAACGTTGAATTGGTTTTTCGCCGGAACACGGTGAAGAATAACCGCGCGCGCGGCATGCTGATTGCCGCACGCGGAAAAACGCTGATTGAAGACTGTACGTTCCACACCAGCGGTGTGGCGATTCTGTTTGAGTCGGGCGGGGCATATTGGTTTGAATCCGGCGGAACGGAGGATGTAACGATCCGGAACTGTCTGTTTGACCGCTGTAAGCACGGCGGCTGGGGGCGCGGCGTGATTGAGTGCGTTGCCCGCCCGGCAACCGAGGAGGGGAAATACTTCCACCACTGTATCCGCATTACCGAAAATGAGTTCCGCATGCTTCCCGGGGACGCAATCCCGGCGGCGATCTTTGACAATGTACAGACGGCGGTATTTACCGATAACCGGATGATGACGGCGAGCGGTGCACCGGCAACGGTCGTTCTGCACCATATCGGTCAGGCAGAGGTGCAGCCGGATACGGATCTTGAAACTGTCCCGGAGGAGATGTAAAGATGAAGATTGTGATTGCGGGAAACGGAAAGGTCGGTGGTGCGCTGACAGGACAGCTTGTCGCGGAAGGGCATGATCTGATTCTGATTGATTCGGACAGCGAGGCGTTGGAATCCGGCATGGAGCAGTACGATATCATGTCGGTGCAGGGAAACTGCGCTTCAATGGAGACTTTGCGGCAGGCGGGAATTGAGGACGCGGATCTTCTGATTGCCACGACCGGTTCGGATGAGGTGAATTTGCTTGCCTGTATGACCGCGCATGCGCTCAATCGGGGATTACATACCATTGCCCGTATCCGGAATCCGGAATACACCGATCAGGCGTACATGATGAAGGAGCACTTTGCGCTTTCCATGGATTTCAATCCGGACAGACAGACTGCCATCGAAATTGATCGGCTGCTCAAATACCCGGGATTTCTGAAGCGGGATGCCTTTGCCGACGGCAGAGTGGAAATTGTGGAGCTGCGTGTCGATGAAAAAAGCAAGCTCTGCGGCACAACGCTGATACGGATGATCGGGATTGTCAAATGCAAGGTCCTGGTCTGTGCGGTTCTGCGCGCCGGAAATGTGATTATTCCGGACGGTAATTTTGAACTGGCAGCCGGAGACCGCCTGTTTATTACGGCAAGCGCGGACAATCTGGCACTGCTGTTGCAGAATCTCGGTATGCAGCCGCATAAGGTGCGGCGTGTCGTGCTGATCGGCGGCAGTATGATCAGCATTTATCTTGCCGAGATGCTCTTGAAGGAAGAGATTGCCGTGCAGATCATCGAGGAGGACGGCGCCAAGTGTGTCCGGCTCGCTTCACGCCTGCCGCGGGCGCAGATTATTCACGCGGACGCAACGGTACAGTCGGTACTGGAGAGCGAGCGGGTCGGAGAAGCGGATGCCGTGATTGCCCTGACGGGGAAGGATGAGCTGAATATTATTCTTTCTCTGTATGCTTCGTCCTGTAAGGTGGACCAGGTGATTACCAAACTCAGCCGTGTGGACCGGATGCAACTGATTGAAAATCTGCCGATCGGGCGGATTGTCTGTCCCAAAAATCTGTGCAGTAACGGCATTGTCCGGTATGTCCGCTCCATCCCGAACCAGCAGACGGCAGCAAAGACCATTCATACCATCGCGGATGGCAAGGTCGAGGCGCTGGAATTTGCGGTGGACGAGAACACATTGCATTGCGATGAACCGCTCAAAGACATCCGACTGCGGAAAAATATGCTGATTGTCGGTATTTCGCACGGAAAACGGACCGAAATCCCCGGGGGTACGTCGTGCTTTTCGGTTGGGGACAGCGTGGTTGTGGTTTCGTCCGGAGAGCGGATGATCGGTTGTCTGAATGATATTTTTGAATAAACGGGGCGGAATATGAATTATCGAATGATGGGGCGCATCAATGCGCTGATCCTTGCCGCTGAGGCGGTGTTTATGATTCCGCCGCTTGTATTGGCACTTGTGGACGGTGTGTATGGCACCTTCCGCGGCTTTCTGTACGGTATTCTGATCCTGCTTGCGGTTTCCGGCGTATTGTTCCTTTTGTCGCGCGGTGCGCAGAAGGGATTTTATGCCCGTGAGGGTCTGATCTGTGTGGGCGTTTGCTGGGTGATTATGAGTTTGCTCGGCTGCCTCCCGTTTTGGCTTTCCGGTGAGATCCCCCACTATGTGGATGCACTTTTTGAAATGGTCTCCGGTTTTACCACAACCGGCGCGACTATTGTCGGGGATGTCGAAGCGCTTTCGCGTGCCGCTCTTTATTGGAGAAGCTTTTCCCACTGGGTCGGCGGCATGGGGGTGCTTGTGTTTCTGCTTGCCGTCATTCCTGTGGGCGGTCAGAACAAGGGATTTACCATGCATCTGATGCGCGCGGAGAGCCCGGGACCGGATGTCGGCAAATTGGTTCCTAAAATGCGTCAGACAGCCGCGGTGCTTTATCTGACGTATGTTGCGTTGACTCTTTTGAATTTTGTCTTTTTACTGTTTGGCGGAATGCCGGTCTTTGATGCGGTCTGCACGGCGTTCGGTACTGCTGGTACCGGCGGGTTCGGAATCAAAAATGACAGTATGGCGAGTTACAGCCCTTATTTGCAGGGGGTCTGTACGGTGTTTATGCTGTTGTTCGGGGTCAATTTCAGTTGCTATTATCTTTTGCTTTTGCGCAAAGTCCGATCGGTTCTGCGGGACGAGGAACTGCGCCTGTATCTCGGGGTGGTGGCAACATCCACATTGTTGATTGCGGTGAACCTTTGGCGCTCGGTGGCACAGTTTGCGGGATCGTTCGGCACGGCGTTGCACCATGCCGCTTTTCAGGTTTCCAGTATCATTACCACAACCGGCTTTTCCACTGCCTCCATCAACGATTGGCCCGCATTTTCGCAGGCGATTCTTTTGGGGCTGATGGTGATCGGCGCATGCGCGGGCAGTACCGGCGGCGGTATCAAATGTGCACGCGTGCTGTTGCTTTGCAAGGGACTGCACCGGAATCTGGCACAGCTGATTCGTCCGCGTGAGGTGCGTTTGATTCGCGTCAGCGGAAAAACCGTGGATGAAAAAGTGATGGCGAACACCAACGCTTATCTGTGCGCATATGTTGTGATCCTGCTTGTAAGCACGGTGGTTGTGTCGCTGGACGGGTTGTCCTTTTTGGCAAATTTCAGCGCGGTTTTGTCCTGCTTTAACAATATCGGTCCCGGTTTTGCCGAGGCGGCATCCAATTTTTCCTGTTTCGGACCGCTTTCCAAAGTAGTGCTGATTCTGGATATGCTGGCGGGCAGACTGGAGATCTTTCCCATTCTCGTATTGCTCAGTCCATCCGTATGGCGGAGCAGATAAGGAGCAAAGAAAATGCGTTACCGCTTTACCAAAATGCAGGGATGTGGCAATGATTATGTGTATATGGATTGCTTCACGCAGGCAGTCCGTGACCCCTCGGAACTGGCAAGGCAGATGTCCGACCGGCATTTCGGCGTCGGTTCGGACGGACTGATTCTGGTTTGCCCGCCGACCGATTCCGGTGCGGATTTCCGGATGCGGATGTTCAACGCAGACGGGAGCGAGGGCAGAATGTGCGGAAACGGTGTGCGATGCGCCGCCGTTTTCGCGCGTCGGTGCGGGATTATTACGGGCAACGAGGCAGTTGTCCAGACACTTGCGGGCAGCAAACGACTGGCCCTGGGGCAGATGCACGGCAACCGTTGTACGGTACGTGTGCAGATGGGTCAGCCTTCTTTTTTGCCCGCGGACCTGCCTGCTTTGTGCGCAGAAGAAAACGGAATTCATTGCCGGATTCCGGTGGGAAAGGATTTTCTTTTTGCAACACTCGTTTCCGTGGGAAGTCCGCATTGCGTGATTTTTTCGGATGAAAACCCATTTGTCGGTGAACTTGCGGAGCCGGACGGACCGGCGCCGGAGCGGTTGGGGCGGATGCTCCAGTCCTCCCCGCTCTTTCCGGTGGGTGTGAATGTGGAATTTGTTTGGCAGAGGACGCCGGACACACTGTATGCACGTGTGTGGGAAAGGGGAAGCGGGGAAACGCTCTCCTGCGGAACCGGTGCCTGCGCCGTCGCTGCCGCGGCTGTTGTCAAGGGGCGTGCGAGCGGAGGAAACCCGCTCGGGATTTGTATGCGCGGTGGGGAGTTGTTCGTCACCGTGACAGATGCCGGTATGTGGCTTTCCGGCGATGCCGTGTTTGTCTTTGACGGTGAAACGGACATGGCATAAAGGCATAAAGGTGTAAAAGAAATAGTACGGAGAATTTTATCATGGAACTCAAAAAATCGAAACTGATCGGCGACCGCAAGTTTTACGGGGTACTTCTTGCGATTGTATTGCCGATCATTGCCCAAAACGGCATTACGCAGTTTGTGGGACTTTTGGACAATATTATGGTCGGACAGACCGGTACGGAGGCAATGTCGGGAGTTGCCATTGTCAACCAGATTATTTTTGTATTCAATCTGGTGTTGTTTGGCGGGTTGTCCGGTGCGGGCATATTTACCGCGCAGTATTACGGAAGTAACGATCAGGAAGGAATCCGCCGCACGGTGCGTTTCAAGATCATGACGGCGGTGCTGATCTGCGGTGCCTTTGTCGCAATCGCATTTTTCTTTGGAGATGCGCTGATCTCGCGTTTTATCCACGAGGGGGAAAGTGAGGGGGACCCCGCATTGGTATTGGCAAGCGGAATATCCTATCTGCGCATGCTTCTTTGGTCGTTGCCGTTTTTTACGGTAACACAGGTTTATGCAAGTACCTTGCGTGAAACAGGGAAGACACTGCCCCCTATGCTGGCGGGGATTGCGGCGGTGTTGGTCAATCTGTTTTTTAATTATCTGCTGATTTTCGGAAAATGGGGATTTCCGAAAATGGGTGTTGAGGGTGCCGCACTGGCAACCGGCATTTCCCGCGTGGTTGAAATGGCAATTGTCCTTGTATGGGCGCACACCCATCGCCAAAAGAACCCCTATCTGCACGGATTGTACCGCTCCCTGTATGTGGGCGGGGCACTTACCAAACAGATTTTTATCAAGGGAATGCCCTTGATGGTCAATGAGTTTTTCTGGTCACTCGGTATGACCGTAATGGCACAGCGTCTTTCTATGCGCGGCATTGACGCAGTGGCTGCATATAACATTTCCAGTACGGTATCCAATCTTTTCAACATTGTGTTCATCTCCATGGGAAATGCCATCGCGATTATTCTGGGGCAACTGCTTGGCGCCGGAAAGATCGGTCAGGCAAAGGAGGATGCAAAAAAATTGCAGTTTGCGGCGGTGGTCAGTTCGGCAGTGATGGCTGGTTTGATGATTGCCTTTTCCGGGCTTTTTCCGTTGTTTTACGACACGACCGAGACGGTACGGCACACGGCAAGCGCGCTGATTATCGTCGCTGCCTGTGTGATGCCGATTTCCGCCTATAACAATGCCTGTTATTTTACCATCCGTTCCGGCGGCAAGACACTGATTACTTTTTTGTTTGACTGCTGCTTTGTCTGGGTTGTGACCGTCCCTGCCGCAACATTGCTGGTCCGGAAGACAGACTGGCCTGTAGTCTGGGTTTATGCGGGCTGTATGGCATTGGAGGTCCTCAAAAGCGTTGCGGGAAGCATCCTTGTCCGCTCCGGAAAGTGGGCGCAGAACCTTGCGTTGGCGTCTACCGAAAAGGCGGCAAAGAACACAGATGTATAAAAACACCCGACCGGGGGAGAATAATCCTATCCGGAATGGGAGGTGTAGATCAGATGAAAATGATGAAGATGGTGAAAGAGGAGCGGTGTCTCGGTCTTTCTGTCTGTGTTTCGGTCGGGGCCGCGGTCGGCGGGCTGTGCTGTATGATGATGAACAAATACAGATGCCGTCACAAGCGTCGTATACGTCACTGCCTGCGTAAGGCGGGGGTTATTATGTACGGTGCCGGTACTGCCATGCGCACGTTAGCCAAACAGTTGGGGTAAGATGCCCCGCATAGGAAAGCATCTGGGCGAGCGGATCGTCCGGATGCTTTTTCGTGTATCGAAAAAGCAGAATCTTTTCGGAAACCACTTGCATAAACCCGGAAAATCATATATAATGATAATGAAGTAGTGCACAAAGAAGCGAGGTGGTAATTGTGCGCGGCACAAATGATGAGGTACGCTACCCGACATCCTTCAAAGGATGCGTGTGTGACGTGTTGGGAATGGGGATTTCCAATCGTCCGCTGATTGATTTGCTGTTGGCGGATGGGGCAATCGTGCGGGTCCGGGATAAAAAAACACCGGATGCGCTCGGAGAGGACGCAGGTTCGCTGGCAAAGCGGGGAGTTACATTTGTTTCGGGGGAAGGGTACCTCGACAGACTGGACGGAGACTACATTTTCCGTTCCCCGGGAATCCGACCCGATTTGCCGCAGATCAGGGCAGCCGAGAAGAACGGCTCTGTTCTGACCTGCGAGATGGAACAGTTTTTGGCACGCTGCCCCTGTCCGGTGATCGGGATTACGGGCAGTGACGGCAAAACAACTACAACTACCGTTACCCATCTGCTTCTTGCAGCGGAGGCGCAGCGGCGCCAAAACGGGCAAAAGATTTATCTGGGCGGAAACATCGGAACACCGCTTCTGCCGCGTCTTGCGGAAATGAAACCGGACGATTTTGCGGTGGCGGAACTGTCCAGCTTCCAGTTGCAGAGAATGGCATACGGTGTGTCGCGGGCGGTGATTACCAACATTACGCCGAACCACCTGAACTGGCACACCGATATGGAAGAGTATACGGATGCCAAAAAACAGATTTACCGGACGGAGCCGTGCAACATGCTGGTGACCAATCGGGATAATCCGGTCTGCGCGTCACTTGCGGCGGTCTGCACGGTGCCGCTGACGCTTTTTTCCTCAACCAAGGACAATTATGCTGACATCACAGCCGGAATGCCGGAGGGATGCTGTGCCGTTTTTATCCGTGACGGGTATCTGTGGCACAGTGACGGGCAGACAGAGACAAAGATTATTCCCGTCAGCGCGATCCGTCTGCCGGGCAGACACAATGTGGAAAATTACATGGCGGCAATCGGTGTGACATGGGGATTGGTTTCCTGCGAATCGATTGATACAGTTGCACGGACCTTCGCGGGCGTGCCGCATCGGTTGGAGTTTATCCGCAAACTGAACGGTGTGACCTACTACAACAGCTCCATTGATTCCACGCCGACCCGTACGGCGGCGGCACTGCACGCACTGCAGGAAAAACCGATCGTAATCTGCGGCGGATATGACAAGCATATTCCGTTTGCCCCGCTTGCCGAGGTGCTTTGCGAACGTGCCAAGGCGGTGGTGCTGACCGGTGCAACCGCGGATGCGATCATGTCGGCGTTGCGGGAATGTCCTGCGTACAGGGAGGACTGTCTGCCGGTATTCCGTGAGGATACCTTCGGTGCGGCGGTTGCCCGCGCGCGCGCAATCGCAACCGACGGGGACACCGTGCTTCTGTCGCCGGCATGTGCCAGTTTTGATGCGTTCCGCAATTTCGAGGAGCGGGGAGATACGTTCAGACGTTTGGTCATGGCATTTACGGAGTAAAACGGAATGCGCGCAATTGTGAAAAGAGACAGAAACGAACAAGAGAAGGGGAAGAGAGAATGAATTTGAAAGATCTGATTGTCGGTCTGTGCGGATTGCCGTCCGTATCGGGGCGGGAAAAGGACAGCGCCGCCGCGCTGGAGCGGTTGATCGGGGGCGCTTTTGATGAGCATGTGACCGACGCGGTGGGAAACCAGCTTTTTATCCGCCGGTGCGGTCGGGAAGGCGCCGAAAAGCTGTTGATCGATACCCATTTTGACGAAATCGGTATGATGGTGACCGGCGTGCGTGACGGCGGATACCTGACCGTTACCAATATCGGCGGTGTGGATACCCGCATTCTGGAGGCGGGCGAGGTGGTGATTTACGGTAAAGAGACCCTGCCCGGTGTGATTGTACATGTTCCCGCACACCTGCACGGTGAAAAAAAGAATGCGCTTTGCCCGATTACGGAACTGTTGATCGATACCGGATATGATAAAGAAACACTGGAAGCCATGGTTCCGCTCGGCACCCGTGTCGGATTCCGCCCGGTGTATACGGAGCTTGCCAACCGCCATCTGATCGGGAAGGCTTTTGATGATAAGGCGTGCGGCGCCTGTGCGGTTGCGGGCATTGCATCCGTGCCGCGTGAGGAACTGGCAGGGGACGTTTACTGCCTTTTCTCTGTTCAGGAAGAGGTCGGAATGCTGGGCGGCAGAACCGGCGCATGGCAGGTGTGCCCGGATCGGGCATTGGTGATGGATGTCTCCCATGCCGCGATGCCGGAAACCAATGTTGTGGCAAAGATGGGGGAGGGAATCGAAATTTCCTACTCTGCGCTGACAAGCCGGAAAATGACAGACGAATTTTTGCGTTTGTGTCGAGAAAAAGAGATTCTCTGCCGCCCGTGTGCGGATGCGACCAACTCGGGAACCAACGCCAACCGAATTTGGCTGACGGGTTCCGGTGTCCCGCAGGTGTTGGCAAGCCTTCCTATCCGGAGTATGCATTCCGCCGGAGAGTCGTTGCATTTGGGTGACGCGGAGCAACTTGCCGCGGCAGTGGCTGTGTTTGTCCGTGAAAAATCGCTTGGGGAGGTGATCGCATGAGTGCACTGTATCAGAACGAGAATATGCTGAAGACGCTGAGCGAGGCTTTCGGACCTTCCGGTTATGAGGATGCCGTTGCAGCGCTGATTGCGGAATATGTGCAGGAAAGTGCGGATGCGTACTGCAGGGATAAGCTGGGAAATCTGATTTTTAAGGTGTGCGGCGGCGGACCGGGATACCACGCGGAGAACCCGACCCGCGTGATGATTGCGGGACACATGGACGAAATCGGGATGATGGTGCGCCGGATTTCAGATGAAGGATGTCTGTATTTTGCACTGATCGGAGAGATTGATGTCCGCGCGCTGTGTGGCAGACGGGTGCGCGTGATGGGGAAGAACGGTGAGATTCCGGGAGTAATTGCAACCAAAGCAATTCATTTGCAAAGCGCACAGGAGCGCCGCGAGACGGTTCCGGTCAATAAACTGTATATTGACATTGGCGCCGAGAGTAAGGAAGAGGCAGAAGAGCTGGCACCGGTAGGTAGTTTTGCAACATTTGATTCCGATTTTTATGCGTTCGGACAGGACGGACGGCAGTACAAAGGAAAGGCATTCGGTGGCAGAAGCGGGTGTGCGGCGATGGTTGCCGTTATGCAGCGTCTGCATGAACAGGGTAAGCTATTGCCGTTCGATTTATATTTTGCATTCACCAAGTGCGGGGAGATCGGACTGTCTGCCGGCGGCGTTGCCGCAAACGGAATTGATCCCGATTATGCCATTGTGTTGGATGCCATTGAATCGGCGGATTATGACGGTGTCCCGGAAGGAAAGCGGATTTGCAGTCTCGGACAGGGTGCGGTTATTCCTTATCTGGACCCCGGAACCATTTATGACCGTTCCTTTGTGGATTTTGCTTTTTCCGTATCCGAACTGTACGGGGTTCCCGTGCAGGGAAGCAACCGACTGGCAGGCGGCAGCGATGCGCGTGTGTTGCAGAGCGTCGGTACGGGAATCCGCACGATGAGCATTCAGCTCCCGGTTCGAAACCGGCTCAGTGCCTCCTGTGTTGCCATGGCAAGTGACTGCGCGGCAGTGGAGAACCTGCTGTATTCCATGCTGACCAATTGGAAGATGAACTGACACGATACACGATAGAAGAGAGAGGATAGAAAAATGTATAATTACGTGAAAACACTGACTGCGATCAGCTCGGTTTCCGGGCGTGAAAAAGCGGTTTCCGATAAGCTGGCGACCATGATTGCTCCGTTCTGTGATCGTGTATATACCGACCCGATGGGCAATCTGATTGCGAAAAAAGAGGGATACGGTCCGGTCAGCACCAAGAAAAAGATCCTTTTGTGTGCGCACATGGACGAGATTGGTTTTTTGATTACCGGAATCAATGAAAAGGGGTTTCTGCGCGTTGCGCCGATCGGCGGAATCCGTTTTGTCGCCGCGGCGTATACCAAGGTGCTGTTTGAAAACGGCATGAGGGGCATTATGGTGCCCGAAGTCGGCGCCGATCCGAGCAAACTGGGTGCGGACAACGTCGTCATCGATGTCGGAGCAAAGGATAAAAAAGAGGCAGAAAAGAAGGTACACGTCGGTGATTTCTGTGTTCTGGAGCCCGGAATCACCCGGCTGTGCGGCAAACGGATTGCCGGCAGACCGCTGGACGACCGTGTCGGTTGCGCCATTCTGCTTTCGGTTGCGGAAAAACTGAAGGACGGCGGATGTTGCGATGACGTTTACTTTGTCTTCTCCGTGCAGGAGGAGGTCGGTTTGCGCGGTGCCAAAACGGCGGCATACGGAATCAATCCCGACTACGCATTGGTCTTTGATGTGACGGGAACAGGGGACGAGATGAACGCAAAGCCGATGGAGTGCTGTGTGGGCGGCGGTGCCGCAATCAAGGTCAAGGATGCATCGGTTCTTTGCGATGCGGAGATGGTAGACAAGCTGACTGCACTTGCCAATGAGCAGCAGATTCGCTATCAGCATGAGATTCTGCTTGCCGGCGGGACTGATACGGCGGCTATTCAGATGACGCGCGGCGGTGTCCGTGTCGGAGGACTGTCTGTTCCCACACGCTATGTTCACTCCGGTGTGGAACTGCTGGATCTGAACGATGCACAGGCATGTGCGGCACTTGCCGTTGCGTTTGTGCACGGGATCTGACGGAGGCGGAAAATGCAGTTTTCGGAATCTCTCCTCTCTCTCTCTGCCCGTGCTGAGGCGGAGCTTGCCGTACATTTTGCGCACATTGACCGGATTTCATACGCCAATACCGCACGTGTCATGGATGCATTCCGGGAGCACCGTGTCGCAATGACCAACTTTGACGGAACCGGCGGCTACGGCTATGACGACCGCGGGCGCGAGGTGCTCGATCGGATTTATGCCGATGTCTTCGGCGCGCAGGCGGCATTTGTACGCCACCAGATTGTCAACGGAACGCAGGCATTGACCATCGGGCTGTTCGGATTGTTGCGCCCGGGCGATATTATGCTTTCCGTTGCCGGAAAGCCGTACGATACCCTGGAGGAAGTGATCGGTATGCACGGTGCCAATGGGGATGGATCGCTTGCCGATTTCGGCGTGTCCTATCGGCAGGCGGAACTGAACG
>FR890479.1:19946-32915 GCA_000433415.1 Clostridium sp. CAG:448 | reverse complement strand
GAACTGACCGACGACGGAAAGTTTGACTTTCCTGCGATTGGGCAGGTGATGTCCGAGTGCGGGGAACGGCTGAAGGTGGTCTTCATCCAACGCTCCAAAGGATACCTGAACCGGAAAACGCTTTCAGTGGATGACATTGGGGAAGCGGTGCGGTTTGTGAAGGCGCGGTCTCCGCAGACCTATGTGGTGGTTGACAACTGCTATGGGGAATTTGTGGAAGAGCGTGAGCCGACCGCGGTCGGTGCGGATATGGCAATCGGTTCTCTGATCAAAAATCCGGGCGGCGGTATGGCAGAGTGCGGTGGTTACATTGCCGGCAGTGCACGCGCAGTGGAGCTTGCCTCTTACCGATTGACAACGGTTGGCACGGGACTGGAGGTCGGTGCAACGCTCGGGCAGAATAAGAGCCTTTACAAGGGGTTGTTTTACGCTCCGCACACCGTTGCGCAGGCGCTCAAGACCGCACACCTTGCCGCATATATTTTCGGCGCAATGGGATTTTCCGTTGAGCCGTTGTGGAGCGAGGAACGCCATGACATTATTCAGAGTGTGATTACGGGCTCACGCGAAGGGCTTTGTGCATTCTGTCGCGGGATTCAGGCAGGATCTCCGGTTGACGCATTTGTGACGCCTGAGCCGTGGGCAATGCCCGGGTATGCCGATGAGGTGATTATGGCGGCGGGTGCGTTTGTACAGGGTGCTTCCATTGAGTTGTCGGCAGACGGACCCCTGCGTCCGCCCTATACGGCATATTTTCAGGGCGGATTGACCTATGAGAGTGGAAAAATCGGCATTTTGTCTGCCGCGCAGTCCATGTTGGATGCAGGAATAGCAAAGATTTGTCCGTAGTGGAGGAAGAAACGTGAAAAGTACGAAAAAAATAAATGCAATGCTTGGTCGTATGCTGATTGTTTTTTTGCTGGTTTGCCTGATGCTGCCGCTTGTGGTGAGCTGCTCGCAGCAGAGCGAAATACCGGACGGCTATCAGTATGCCACCTGTGACGGCGCTTATTTCCGCCTTTTCATTCCCACACAGTGGAAAACAACGACGGAAAGCGGTATTTCCGGCGGGATTTACTCCGCAAAGGAAAACGTGACGGTCAGTATGATCCGCGAGCGTGAGGTACATGCCCTGGATGAGAACTCACCGGATGTGTCCGGCGTTCTGGAGGAAAAGACGACGGCGGAGGCTGAGACGGGAGCGGAAACCGAAACGGATCAGGTTGCGCAGGAGACCGCATTACATTACGCAGTCCTGTGTGGGCAAGAGTATGAAACCTCCATGAAGCGTTATAAACAGACATCGTTGTTCAGAACCGTTATGGGACGGCGTGCTGCCATTCGGATGGAATACAGTGCGCTGGTGGGCGAGACCGAGTATAAGTATTTTCAGGTTTATGCAAAGTACAAGGGCTATTTCTATGTCTTTACCTATGCCGCTCCTACGGATTATTACCAGAAAAGACTGGAGATGGCGGAGGAAATTCTCGGATATGTTACTTTTGCGCAGACGCCGTTTGAGGGAAAAAACAACCGTCAGCCGAATGACGGTGCGGATGCACCGGACGGCATGCGCCTGATATCCGGCGAGGACGTGGCATACCGGTTTTATGCACCGAAGAGTTGGAAAATTGATCCGAACATGGGGCAGAGTGCGGTCTATTTCAGTGCGGAGGATCATTCCAATATCAGTGTGTCCGGACACATGCCGTCGGAACAGAACCTGACGATGGGCGGGTATAAGGACGCATTGTTACAGGAATATGAGGGGACATTTGACAGCTTTACGCTGATCTCCGATACCTCGGCAGAGGAAAATCAGACGGATCTGACCATGGACGGCAAACCGGCGATCCGGATTGTATATGACGCAACGCTCGGCGGACAGGCATACCGGGTGGATCAGACCCTGATTTTGCATGGGGCAATGGTGTATCTGATTACCTATACCGCCACGCCGGAGCGGTTTGATGACCATACGGCGGATCTGACAGCGGTGCTTGACGCGTTTAGGTTCCGTTGAGCGGCAGGAGGATATCATGCAGGAAACCGAAACCAAGGAAACAAAACCGCTGATTTATCTGGATAACAGTGCAACAACGGCACTGTGCGACGAAGCGCGCGCATGGATGGCGGAAGCAATGGACGCTTACGGAAATCCTTCTTCCCTGCATACGGCGGGACTTGCGGCACACGCTTTGCTTGAAAAATCCCGCGCGGCGCTTGCGCAGGCGTTGGGAATCCGCCGCCCGGTGCCAAGTCAGTTGCTTTTTACCGCCTGCGGCACGGAGGCAAACAACACGGCGCTGCTCGGCGGCATTTATTCCAAAAAACGCCGGACAGCCAACCGTGTCATTACCACCGATTCGGAGCACCCGTCTGTCGCCCGTGTGATGGATTTTCTGGAGGAACGGGGATTTGATGTTGTGCGGTTGCACACAGCGGGAGGCGTTATTGACCTGGACGAGGCGCAGACGGCAATGCAGGAAGCAACGCCGCTTGCTGTTTCGGTGATGCTGGTCAACAATGAGACTGGTGCGCGGTATGACGTCGAGAGCCTTTTTGCCATGGCGAAACGGTATAATCCGGACGCAATTACCCATTGCGATGCGGTTCAGGGGTTGTATAAGTGTCACTTTTCTCCCGAACGTCTGCATGCTGATTTCGTCAGCGTCAGCGCACATAAAATTCACGGTCCCAAAGGGGTCGGGGCATTGTATGTCAGCCCGGAGATTCTTCGTGCCCGCAGATTGGTGCCATATCTGATGGGAGGCGGACAGGAGTCAGGATTCCGTTCGGGAACCGAAAATATGATCGGGATTGCCGGTTTTGCGGGGGCTCTGAAGGCGGGGCTGTCTACGCTGGATGCGGACATCGGCACGATGGAAGATCTTCGGACCTATGCGGCAGAACGCCTGGAGGCAATCGGATTGCACTGCAACCTGCCGCGCGGCGCACACGCACCACATATTCTCAGTGTCACACTGCCGTCTATCCGGAGTGAAACGATGTTGCATGCGCTCTCCGGTGAGGGCATCTGCGTGTCTGCCGGTTCTGCGTGCTCGGCGAGATCAAACAAAACATCGGGGACGCTTCTTGCTTTTGGACTGACACCTGAACAGGCAGATTCCACTCTGCGTATCAGTTTTTGCGCACAGAATACCCGTGCGCAGGTGGACGCACTGGTCGATGCGCTGGCGGCGGGGATCAACCGCCTTGTGCGCAGGACACATTGATCGGTTAGGAATTGCGCTTCGCGCATTGCGTAAGTAATGCGTAAAAACCGTGTTATTGCATAAAAACAAGAGGTGTTTTCTGTGCAAAAATCATAGAATGCGGCATCCCACAAAATGGCAGAAACCCTTGACAAATCACCTGCGTGGGTATATAATAAGACACGAAGAGTAGGGATGCAAGCGTCAAGTGCCGACGGGACGGGGAGTTGCCGGTCGGACGAAAGGCTGTTTTTTGCACGGTGTGTGGAAAGCGGTGCTGCGGTTTGTACCCCGCATCCCGCTTCCAATAGCAGCATCCGGGGAATTTTTTCCTCTCTTTTCTGCGATGGAAACAGGGAAGGGAGGATTTTTTATGCAAAGAAAACAATGGGAAAAAAGATTGCAGGTTTCGGTATTATTGGCGCTGTTTACTGCAATGAGTATCGTGTTCGGTAAGTACCTGGCAATTCCGGGTGGCAATGTGATGCGGTTCAGCTTTGAAAACCTGCCGATTCTGCTTGCGGGCATCTGCTTTGGACCGTTTGCCGGCGCTACTGTGGGAGTTGCCGCGGACCTGATCGGGTGTATGTTGGTGGGATATTCCATCAATCCTGTGGTGACATTGGGAGCCGTCGCGATTGGGTGTGTCAGCGGACTATGCGCCCGCTTCCTGCCGGGCAGGTCGTTGGTGGTACGTGTGGCGGTTTCGGTGATTGCCGCACATCTTGTCGGATCTGTGCTGATCAAAACCTATGGGCTTGCGAAATACTATGATATGCCTTTGCTGACGTTGATGCTCTGGCGTGCATGTAACTATCTGATTGTGGGTGCCGCGGAGGGGATACTTTCATTCCTCCTGCTCAAAAACAATGCAATTGTCCGTATTCTTGCCGGACTTGGCGGGATGCGTTGGCAAAAGAAGAAGGAAGGCGTACAGACATGACTCCGATGAGCTACGCGGATGCGTTGGCGTACATTCACAGAATCAATTGGGAGTTTTGTAAACCCGGATTGGAACGGGTGGGTGAGTTGTGCGAAAAGTTGGGAAACCCACAGGATCGCCTTTGCTTTGTGCATGTGGCGGGAACCAACGGAAAAGGTTCTTTTTGTGCGATGCTTGCCTCTGTTTTGCAGGCGGCCGGTTATAAAACGGGGTTGTATACCTCGCCCTATATCGTTCGGTTCAACGAGCGCATGATGATTGACGGAAACATGATTGGGGACGACGAGTTGGCTCAGCTGACGTCGGAGGTTCAACCAGTTGCGGACGCCATGGCAGAACCGCCGACCGAATTTGAACTGATTACCGCCATTGCTTTTCTTTGGTTTGCACGGCACGGGTGCCGGATTGTAGTGCTGGAGTGCGGCATGGGCGGCAGACTGGATGCCACAAATCTGATCCGGACACCGCTTTTGTCGGTGATTACCGGGATTGCACTGGATCACACCAAATATTTGGGAAATACAGTGGAAGCCATCGCCGGAGAAAAGGCGGGAATTATCAAACACGGTGTCCCGGTTCTTTACGGTGGGAGCGATTCTGCCGCGGCAGCGGTCATTGCGCAAAAGGCGGCGGAGAGCGGCAGTGCCTTCTATCGCACGGATTTGGAGAAAATTTGCGTCCGGGATATGTCGCTTGACGGAACTGTCTTTTCCTTTGACGGGTATGACAATCTGTTTTTGCCGCTCTTGGGAGACTATCAGCCGCAGAATGCAGCCAATGTGCTGATGGCGGTGGAAATTCTGCGCAAGGAGCATTTTTTGATTTCCGACGATGCCGTGCGGAATGGCGTGTCTTCCACAGTGTGGCACGCACGGTTTGAATGTCTTGCGCGGGATCCGATCGTGATTGCGGACGGGGCGCACAATCCGCAGGGAATTGCCGCCGCAGTTCGCAGTATCCGCAGATATTTCGGCGAAAACAAGGTGCTGATGCTGGGCGGTGTCATGGCAGATAAGGATCATAAAGATATGGTTGCCGCACTGGCGCCGGTTTGCCGCGAAATGTTTGCGGTCAGACCGGATAACCCGCGTGCAATGGATCCGGCGGCGTATGCGGCGGAATTTCTCCGTGCCGGGGTCTCGGCGTCCTCGTATCCGACCGTGCAGGAGGGCGTATTTGCCGCAATGCGTCGGGCGCAGGAGCAGAAGTGCCCGTTGGTTTGCCTTGGATCCCTGTATCAGTATGCTGCGGTTTCCGCTGCGGTGGATGTGTTTCTCGGCGTCTGCCAAACGAAATGATTGATGATCCGACAGGTATTTACAGCCCGGAATGGCTTTCGGCGGCGCTGCCGGTCCCATTTTGCGGCTGTGTTGCCTGCCAGTCATATAAAACGGTGAGTTCGTAACCATCCTCACCCCGAAGGTGCTTTTTCTGTACCGGAGGAAATCAAAACTAAGGGAGAAAATTAAAATGAATCACAATCAAAATTCACAACGAAAAAAAATCATGTCTGTTTGCATGAGCGGGATTATTGCGGCGCTGTATGTGGCGTTGACAATGCTCAGCCGTGCAGTGGGACTGGATAGCGGCGTGATACAGTTGCGGCTCGGTGAGGCGCTTTGTATTCTGCCGCTTTTTTCCTTTGCCGCCGTACCAGGGCTGATGGCAGGCTGTCTGATTGCCAATCTGTTTTGTCTTGCCCCATGGCAGGATCTTGTATTCGGCACGTTGGCAACATTTCTGGGGGCGCTTGTCTGTGCACTGATGGGCGTGTTTTACCGGCGCGGATGCAAGGTGATGTTTTGGCTCTCCCCGCTGCCGAATATTTTGTCAAACACCCTGATTATTCCGTTGGTTCTGCGCTATGCATATGATGCGGAGGGGACGCTACCGTATTTTATGCTGACGGTCGGGGTCGGAGAAGTCCTCGCTTCCGGCGTAATCGGATTGATTTTGTTTGTCGCCTTGCGAAAACGCCTTTCCAAGATCTGCGGATTTTGAGTTGTACAGTTTCCGTACCCTATCCGGTTTTCAGTCATTTTTGAAAATCTGTTGATTTGCTTTCTTTCGCAACCATGCTATAATGACTCATATACGGAAGGGAGGTCGGTACGGAATGCCAATGGATTATACCAAGGATTCAATTCGGTCAGCACTGATCAGTTTGCTCAACGAGCGCCCGTTGCATAAGATCAGTGTCAAAAGTATTGCAGATCAGGTCGGAATCAGCCGCAACACTTTTTACTACCATTTCAAAAGTGTACCGGACTTGCTTGAGCAGACCATGAATGAGGCTGCGGAGCGCATGATCCGTGAGCATCCGACCGCCAATTCCATGGAAGAATGCATCCTGGGGGCGTACGCGTTTGTCCGCAAAAATCCGCATGCGGTGGAACATATTTACCATTCTGCCGACAGGGGGGTATATGAGGATTTTGTGATCAAGATGTGCGATCATACCGCGCACGTGTTGGCACAGGAATACATGAGCGGAAGCGATATTACGCCGGAAGAGCAGCGCCTGATGACCTATTTTATCAAGTGCGAGCTTTTGGGTATGTGTATTGATTGGTCAAAAAACGGAATGAACGACGATATTGTCGGACGCTATCATTTGACCGTAGACGCATTTACCCAGATGTCGCGTGAGCTTCTTACTCCCGCAAAGAATTTTTCTATTACAAATCATGCTCCGGTGTCATAAATTGTGGCACTGGAGATTTTTTGTCTATTGTCAGCACAAAGTGGTTTTGTTACAATAAACACATGTTGAATCAACCGGGATTTACGGAAAACAGGAGGAACTGAACATGAATGAGAATGAAGTAAAGGCAAAAATCAAAGAAATGCTGTGTGACCGTCTGGGAATTGAACCGGATGTGCTGGAATATGATACGGTCCTTTTCAATGACGGAATCGGTCTGGATTCCATTGACTCTTTGGAAATTATTTCCGCGATTGACGAAGAATACGGCGTACCGATGACGGGTGTGGGCAAAGAACATTTCCGCAATATCAATGCGCTTGCCGCTTACGTTGTGGCACATGCGGAGCAGTAAGGCGGCATGATGAAAAAGAAACCAGTCAGATGTGTGATCACGGGACTTGGTGTTATCAGTGCGATCGGACACAATGTCGACGAGTGCTGGGAGAGCATTCTTGCCTCCCGCACCGGCATTGATCACACGAGAACCGTTGACACAGAGAATTGTTATGCCGATTATGCCGCGGAAGTCAAGGATTTTGCGGAAAAAGAGAATGGTCCCGACCGGGCGACGGCGCTGTGCTTGCAGGCAGCCGATGAGGCAATGCGTGATGCCGGTATCGAGCATTTCGGAAACAGCCCCCGGAGCAGCGTGATTGTGGGAAGCTGTGTCGGCGGCGGAAGAAGTCTTGAGCATTATTACCGTGCCGGAAAACAGCCAGCAGATATTCTCAAGATGCCGATCTCCGCGATTGCAAACCACGTTGCACAGGCATATCGTGCAGGCGGGGTTGTAACCAATGTTGCAAATGCCTGCGCGGCGGGAACAATCAGCATTGCTTATGCGTCGGATCTGATCCGCGCCGGAAAGGCGGATGTTGTGATTGCGGGTGGAACAGATGCTTTCTCGTCGGTGCCGTACGCCGGCTTTTTGTCGTTGCATGCACTGGATGAGAATTCCTGTTCTCCCTTTAACCGCTCCCACGGTATTACGCTGGGCGAAGGTGCCGGCGCCGTTATCGTGGAGTCCTATGAACACGCCGTTGCACGCGGTGCACATATCTATTGCGAGGTTGCCGGTTCCGGAATCAGCAGCGACGCACATCATATCACCGCTCCCCGCCCGGACGGAGAAGGGCAGATGAGCGCAATTCGTGCCGCGATTGCCCATTCCGGTTTGACGGAGTCCGATATTGATTATGTAAATGCACACGGTACCGGTACGGCGAAAAATGACGAGGCGGAATTTTTGTCTCTGCACACGATTTTTGACGGTAAGCACGACGATCTGGCAGTCAGCTCTACCAAAGCGATGACCGGACACTGTCTGGGTGCCGCCGGTGCCATTGAGGCTGTTTTTGCAATCAAGGCGTTGGTGGAGAATACGATCCCGCCTACGCTGGGATATAAGGAGGAGGATCTGCCTCTGCTTGCCGAAAAGGCGGGAAAGATGGATTTCTGCCCCAATCTGCCGCAGAAGAAAAATTTGCATGCGGTGATGAACAATTCTTTTGCATTCGGCGGGAACAACGCCAGTATCATCTTTGACAAGAACGAAACACATATGCCGGCTGCGCCGGATGCTCCTCGTATTGCCGTTACGGGACTGGGTATTGTGACTCCGCTGGGGAACGGTAAGGACGCATATATCGCCGCCTGCAAAAATGATGTGATCTGCGAGGGTGCGGAAAGTGCTTCCGTAATCGGTGCGGCGGATTATGAGGCACAGAACCTCAAGATGGCATTTTATCGCAAGCTGGATCATCTGAGCCAGTTGCAGGCGGTGTCCGGTATGGAGGCTCTGCATGACGGCGGTTATGCCGTAACCGACGAAAATGCAGGACGTATCGGTATGATTGTCGGTACCTCGGAAGGCGCGTTGGGACCGAGTCTGGACTTCCAGAACCAGCTTGTACAAAAGGGCAATGTAGGGGGCAGTGCGTTTAAGTTCCCCAATACCGTATACAATGCAGCAGGTGGATATCTGTCCATTTGTGCCGGAATCAAAGGATATAATGTGACGGTTACCAACGGCGCGCAGTCGGGATTGCAGTCCGTGGCATACGCCATGCAGGTCATGCGCAACGGTTGGGAGGATGCAATGCTCGCAACCGGAACGGATGAAAACAGCGCGATCATTTCCGAGCTGTATCATGGTTTGGGTTTGGTGGCGGATACGCATGTGTTGCCCTATGAAGGCAAAAAGCAGTTCTCGCTGTCGGATGGCAGTATCTCTTTGCTGACTGAGACCGAAGCGTCCGCAAACGCGCGTGGCGCACGGGTTTACTGCCACATCGCGGGATACGGGATGGCGCATGAGAGTGTTCCGTTCGGAACCGTGAAGGGTTCCGGTCAGGGACTTGCCAATGCAATCTCCTCTGCGTTTGTCGATGCGGGTGTGCGTCCGGAAGAGATAGACGCTGTGATCGGTTTTGCCAACGGAGAAGGGTCGGTTGATGCGGCTGAAGCGGAGGGACTTTGTGCTTTCCCTGCACTCGGGACTCTGCCGCTGCTTTCCGTCAAGGACCGTACCGGCGAGGGGCGCGCGGCTTCTGCGGCGCTTGCAATGGCGCATGGAGCATTGCTGCTGCACGGAGATCTGCCGGCTTGCACCAAGGCGTACAGAAGAAACAGTGCGCAGATGGAGTGTGTGACAGTTGATACGGGGGCAATGAAGCGCCTCTTAGTCATTTCCTACGGTGCCGGTGGCTCTTATACCGCCGTCATTCTGGAAAAGTGATCGGAGCGAGAAAAGAAAACGGAGGGCGTTTTTTTGAAGGTTGCAGTTGTAACGGGAGCTTCCCGTGGAATCGGACGCGCGTGTGCATTGCGTCTTGCGAGGGACGGTTACATAACCGTGGTTAATTACGCACACAGTGAGCCGGAGGCAGCGGCAGTTCTGGACGAGATCCGCGCTGCAGGCGGTGACGGCATGCTCTGCCGTGCGGATGTTTCGGATCCGGCACAGGTTGCCGCTATGATGCGGGCGGTCAGCAAAGCATACGGTCAGATTGACGTATTGGTCAACAATGCCGGGATCGTGAAGGACGAGTATCTGCTGATGCTGAACAAGGATACATTGGATCGGTGCATGGAACTGAACGTAAAGGGATATCTGTACTGTGCACAGCAGGCGGTGCTGAAAATGTTTCGCAGAAAAAGCGGTGTCATCATCAACATGTCGTCCGTCAGCGGCATTCTTGCCTTGCCCGGACAATGTGTATACAGTGCCACCAAGGGTGCGGTAAACTCCATGACACAGACCATGGCAAAGGAGCTTGCGCCCTACGGAATCCGTGTCAATGCCGTTGCACCGGGCTTTATTGAAACCGAGATGCTGGATGCGCTGCCGGAGGAAAAGAAAAAAGAATATCTGGATGCGATTCCCATGCATCGGCTGGGACGTGTGGAGGATGTTGCGGGGATTGTTTCCATGCTTGCGTCGGACGCATGTGCCTATATGACCGGTCAGATTCTGACCGTGGACGGAGGAATCTCATTATGATGAACATCTATGCTGTCAACCGCCGCCTGAAACAGCGCCCGCCGTTTCAGATGATCGAGCGCGTGCTCACCCTTGCGCCCGGGCAGTCTGCCGTGGGGACCAAAACGGTTTCCATCAACGATCCGTGGTTTGCCGGGCACTTCCCGGATGCCCCTATTCTGCCCGGTGTGCTGATTATTGAGAGCTGTGCACAGCTCTGTTCTTTGACGGTAGAGGCGGACGGAACGGAAGACGACCGCCTGTATGTGTTGCTGAAGGTCGATGGTTTTAAGTTTGTAAAGCCGGTTTTGCCGGGAGATGTTATGACGGTTTCCGTCAACAAAAAAAGCGGAGGCGGACCGCTGATCGTCTTTGATGCGACCGTCACCGTTGACGGCCAGCTACGCAGCAAGGGGACGCTTGCGTTTACCGCCATGGATAAGAATTTACTGGAAGAAACCGGGAGCGACCGGGAAAACGAGGAAGAGAAGTAACTGATGGGAAAAACAGCGTTTTTGTTTGCAGGGCAGGGCGCCCAGAACGTCGGCATGGGGAAGGACATCGTCGAAGCTATTCCGGAGGCGGCAGAGATTTTCTCCATGGGAGAGGAAATCCGCACCGGAATCACAGGTATCTGCTTTGGACAGGGCAGTGAATCGGACGGTGCGTTGCTCGGACGCACAATCAATACACAGCCGGCACTGTTTTTGACAGATCTTGCCATCGCTGTTTCTTTGCGGGCGGCAGGAATTGTGCCGGACGCGGTTGCGGGCTTTTCGTTGGGAGAAATTCCCGCCGCGGCGTTTGCAGGGGTTCTTTCCTACGAAGAGGCGTTCCGTTTGGTTCTCTTGCGGGGAGAAAGCATGGACTGGCAGTCCGCATTGCACCCGGGCGGCATGGCGGCGGTACTGAAACTGGATGCGCCGACGGTGGAACGCCTTTGCGCCGATCTTTGCGAGGTATGGCCGGTCAATTATAACTGCCCTGGGCAGATCAGTTGTGCGGGCAAGGCGGAGAGCATCGACGCACTGTGTACTGCGGCGAAGGCTGCGGGCGGCAGGGCAGTCCGTTTGCCGGTGAGCGGTGCTTTTCATACACCATATATGCAAAAGGTTGCGCCCATCCTGCGGGCTTTCCTGGATGCCGCAGAGGTTTGTGCACCTGCGGTCGCATTGTACGCAAACCGCACGGGAATGCCGTATCCGGCAGATCGTGACGGGATTACAGAGTGCCTGACAAAACAGGTTTGCTCGCCTGTCCGGTGGGAGGATACTTTGCGTCGGATGTGGGAAGACGGAATCGATACGTTTGTTGAGGTGGGTGCAGGGCACACCCTGACCGGTTTTGTCAACCGGACCTTGCCGGAGGCGTGTGCTTTGACCGTCAATGATGTTGACACGCTGAAAACAGTGGTTGCCCGGATGCGGAACGGAGGAGGAGCCTGAGTATGCCGATTGCCGAATTGGAAAGAGCCGGAACGGGAAAAAATGTTGCTTCTGCCCCCGCTGGGCAGGTGCGCACCTGTCCCAAGTGCAAGGCGGGCATGCCAAACGAGGAAGCGGAGGAACGCTTTTTCATCTGCCCGCAGTGCAATGCCTACCTGCCGATGCCGGTCAGGGTGCGTGTGGGAATGCTTGCCGATCCGGGAACATTTACCGAACTGTTTGGCGGAGAGATCTTCACGGATCCGTTGGCATTTCCCGAATATAAGGAAAAGTATGCCGGTGCCAAAAAGAAAAGCCACGAAAACGAGGGGGTTCTTTGCGGCAGGGCACGGATTGAAGGGCATGATACCTGTCTGTTTGTAATGAATCCGGAATTTATGATGGGTTCAATGGGAACGGTGGTCGGCGACCGGATTACCGCACTCTTTGAGTATGCCATTGCCGAACATTTGCCGGTGATCGGATACACGGTATCCGGCGGTGCACGTATGCAGGAGGGCATGCTTTCCCTGATGCAGATGGCAAAGGTTTCTGCTGCCGTCAAGCGTCACAGCGACGCGGGTCTTTTATACATTGTGGGAATTACCGATCCGACGATGGGCGGCGTGACTGCCAGCTTTGCCATGTTGGGAGACATTATTTTCTCCGAGCCGCATGCCCGTATCGGATTTGCCGGGAAGCGCGTGGTGGAGCAGGTAACGGGAGAAACACTTCCGGATACCTTCCAGACGGCGGAGTTTCAGATGCAGAACGGTTTTTTGGATGAGATCATTCCACGCGAAGAACAGCGTTCTCACCTTGCGAAATTGCTTTCTCTGCACGAGGACTGACGCTGATGATAAAGAGGGAGGAGATTGCTTGTGACCGTCTATGAAAAAATCAGTCGTGCCCGCAAAAACGGGCGGGCGACTGCCATTGATTATATTGAATCCGGTGATATTTTCACCGATTTTTGTGAACTGCATGGCGACCGTGCATTCGCCGATGATCATGCGGTGATCGGCGGTATTGCAAGACTGCACGACCTGCCCGTTACCGTGATCGGCATCGAAAAGGGAAGAGATTTGCAGGAGAGAATGTACCGCAATTTCGGTTGTGTTTTGCCCGAGGGGTATCGTAAGGCGTTGCGGTTGATCAAGGAGGCGGAGAAATTCCGTCGCCCGGTCATCTGTTTCGTG
>FR890479.1:15364-19785 GCA_000433415.1 Clostridium sp. CAG:448 | reverse complement strand
GGCGGTTGCCGACCGGGTATGGATGTTGGAAAATGCATACTATTCTGTTATTTCTCCGGAATCCTGCGCAAGCATTTTGTTTAAGGATCCCAAGATGGCACCGCAGGCGGCAGAGCATTTGCGCCTGACGGCGGACGATCTATTAGAACTGGGAATTGTTGAGCAGAAAATTGCCGAACCGGCGGACTTTACAGATCCCGAACAACGCTCGGAATTTATGCGTGCGTTGGGGAAGGATCTGTACCGGGAAATCAAGCGTCTGCGGCACGAGGATCCTGATCGCCTGATTGCGGAACGTATTGAGAAATATCGTAAAATCGGGCGCTACAATCTGTATGCGACGGCACCGCGCCGTAAGACGCAGAGGTGGCATTTCCGTGTCTGACCGTATGGAAAAAAAGCGGATACTGATCCTGAACGGCAGTCCCCGTAAGGCGAAAAGCACGACGCTTCTGGCAACGAATGCCTTTGTGGAAGGCATGGTACAGGCGGGCGGATATGTGCCGGAGACTGTACATATTGCGGAATTGCGGATCACCCCGTGCACCGGCTGTTTGTCCTGTTGGGGGCGCACGGAAGGGGAATGCGTTATCCGGAATGACGATATTCCGGCATTAAAGCAGAAAATTTTGCAGGCGGATGAATTGATTTGCAGTTTTCCGCTGTATTATTTCGGAATGCCGGGGCAGATGAAGCTGATGATGGACCGCTTGCTGTCTTTGGTGCACGCCTATCAGGGACAGAATGCGCCGACGGACGGTTCTCCCGCCCACGGTGCCCGGTATACGCATCCGTGGAAGAAGATGATTCTGATCTCGGGATGCGCATACAATGAGACCGAACTGGTCTACCGCCCGTTGCTTTCCCAGTGTGATCTAGTGCTTGGAAAAGGAAACTACACAGCAATTCTGTGCCCGCAATTCAAAACCATGGCAGACAACGGCGGAACCCGTCTTGCGCGCATTCTGCAGCGCTTTACTGCCGCAGGCGAAGAGTATGTCCGTGAGGGGGCATTGAGTGAGCAGACATTGAATCATATGACCCGCCCGCCTTTTTCGGGAGAAGTCTATCGGACCATTTTGAAGCATGTCTGGAGCGGGGAACGAGAGAAAGGAACAAAAAATGACACATCTTGCCATTGATCTCCTCGGTGCGGATACCCCGCAGGAGGAATTGTGCCGCGGTGCCGTTGCTGCGTTGAAAAAGACAAAGGCGTTGTTTCTGTCGCTTTGCGGTGACAGGGAAGTGATTGCTCCGCTCATGGAGAAGAGCGGTATTCCGCAGGATCGGTATGAAGTTGTGCATGCGCCGGTTGCCATTACCAACTATGATGACCCTATGACTTGCTACAAACAGGAGAATGCTTCGCTGGTTCGGGCAATGCAGATCGCGCGTGACAGCGGCGGCGGAGTGGTTAGTTGCGGCGCAACGGGTGCTGTGTTGGTTTCTTCTATCATGATTTTTGGAAAGATCAACCGCTTGCATCCGATTTTGGCGGTCGAACTGGTCAATGTCAATGGGGGAGCGTTGCTTCTTTTGGATTGCGGTGCCAACATTGATACACGCCCTGAACTTTATCCATCTTTTGCGCATTTGGGCAATGCCTATATGCATTGTATCGGCAACGCTGACCCGCGGATTGCGCTTTTGTCAAACGGTGCGGAGGAAACAAAGGGGTGTGAAGCCGTCAAAGCAGCACATGTGCTCTTAAAGCAGGAAAAGGGAATTCGGTTTATTGGAAATGTAGAGGCAACGCATGCGCTGGACGGAACGACCGATGTCATTGTCTGCGACGGATTTCACGGTAATATTTTGCTGAAATCCATTGAGGGAACGGCAAAAGCAGTGATCAGCGAACTGGAAGCACGTACCCGTGCCTTTCCTGCACTCGGACCTATGACCGCGCATCTGCTACAGGACATCCGCAAAAAATATGATTACAATACCCAGGGCGGTGCCATTCTGCTTGGTGTATCCAGACCCGTTATGAAGGGACATGGAAGCGCAACGGGAGAAGCGGTTGAAAAAATGATCGACCGCGCCGGTGCACTTGTCCGCAACGGGTTTGTGGAGCAGGTAAAAAAGGAACTTTGAATCGGGAAATCTTTTATATCGCGAAAAATACCCGCCAATCGGGTGCTCTCATGATACAAAAGCTCCGCAGAGGAAAACCTCTGCGGAGCGCTTTTATATTGGGACGAACCAATCCGACAACCGTCAGATTCCGTTCACTTAGTCCTTCAGAGCTGCCTGAGCGGCTGCCAGTCTTGCGATCGGCACACGGAACGGGCTGCAGGAAACGTAGGAGAGACCGATCTTGTGGCAGAATTCCACAGAAACGGGGTCACCGCCGTGCTCACCGCAGATACCGATGTGCATCTCGGGACGGACACTTCTGCCGAGCTTAACAGCCATTTCCATCAGCTTACCAACGCCGTTCTGGTCGATCTTTGCGAACGGATCGTTCTCGTAGATCTTCTTGTCGTAGTAAGCGCCGAGGAACTTGCCTGCGTCATCACGGCTGAAGCCGAATGTCATCTGGGTCAGGTCATTCGTACCGAAGCAGAAGAACTCAGCCTCCTTGGCGATTTCGTCAGCGGTCAGAGCGGCACGCGGGATCTCGATCATGGTACCGACCTCATACTTGAGAGCAACACCGGCTTCCTTGATCTCTGCGTCTGCGGTTGCGACAACGATTTCCTTGCAGTACTTGAATTCCTTCAGCTCGCCAACCAACGGAATCATGATTTCGGGAACCAGCTTCCAGTCGGGGTGCTTCTTGAGCACATTGATTGCGGCGCGGATGACAGCCTTGGTCTGCATCACGGCGATTTCGGGGTAGGTGACAGTCAGACGGCAGCCCCGGTGACCCATCATCGGGTTGGACTCGTGCAGACCCTGGATAATGCCGCGGATAACTTCAACCGGCTTGCCCTGTGCTTTTGCGAGAGCCTCGATTTCCGCATCCTCGGTGGGAACGAATTCATGGAGCGGGGGATCCAGGAACCGGATGGTTACGGGAGTGCCCTCCAGAGCCTCGTACAGAGCCTCAAAGTCGGCCTGCTGATAAGGCATGATCTTTGCAAGAGCAGCTTCTCTGTCCGCAACATTGTCGGCACAGATCATCTGACGGAATGCAGCGATACGCTCCGGGTCAAAGAACATATGCTCGGTGCGGCACAGACCAATGCCTTCGGCACCAAGTTCACGTGCTTTCTTTGCATCACGCGGAGTATCGGCGTTAGTTCTGACCTGCAGTTTTCTGTACTTGTCAGCCCAGCCCATGATTCTGCCGAAGTTGCCGTCGATCTGCGCGTCAACAGTCGGGATGATACCGTCATAAATCTTACCGGTGGAACCGTCGATGGAGATATAATCACCCTCGTGATAGGTCTTGCCGGCAAGTGTGAACTGCTTGTTTTCCTCGTCCATAACGATGTCGCCGCAACCGGATACACAGCAGGTACCCATACCACGTGCAACAACGGCAGCGTGAGAGGTCATACCGCCGCGAACGGTCAGGATGCCCTGCGATGCCTTCATACCGGTAATGTCTTCCGGAGAGGTTTCAAGACGAACAAGAACAACCTTCTTGCCTGCCTTCTTCCATGCTTCTGCGTCATCCGCACTGAATACGATCTGACCGCAGGCAGCACCAGGGGAAGCGCCCAGACCCTTGCCGACGGGGTTGGCTGCTTTCAGAGCCTTTGCGTCGAACTGCGGGTGGAGCAGGGTGTCGAGGTTTCTGGGGTCGATCATCAGAACGGCTTCCTTCTCGGTCCTCATACCCTCGTCAACCAGGTCGCATGCGATCTGGAGCGCTGCCTGAGCGGTACGCTTGCCGTTTCTGGTCTGAAGCATATAGAGTTTGCCGTGCTCAACGGTGAACTCCATATCCTGCATATCTCTGTAATGCTCTTCCAGGGTCTTGCAGACCTGGTTGAACTGCTTGAATGCTTCCGGGAACTTGTCCGCCATTTCGGAAATGTGCATCGGGGTACGGACACCTGCAACGACGTCTTCACCCTGTGCGTTGGTCAGGAATTCACCGAACAGACCCTTTGCGCCGGTGGCAGGGTCACGGGTGAAGGCAACACCGGTGCCGCAGTCGTCGCCCATGTTACCGAATGCCATCATCTGCACGTTGACAGCGGTACCCCAGCTGTACGGAATATCGTTGTCGCGACGGTAAACGTTCGCACGGGGGTTATCCCAGGAGCGGAAGACCGCCTTGATTGCGCCGAGCAGCTGTTCCTTAGGATCAGAGGGGAAGTCCGCGCCGATCTTTTGTTTGTACTCAGCCTTGAACTGATTTGCAAGCTCTTTGAGGTCATCCGCATTCAGCTCCACATCGAAGGTAACACCCTTCTTCTTTTTCATGGCGTCAATCAGCTGTTCGAAATACTTCTTGCCGACCTCCA
>FR890479.1:5900-15316 GCA_000433415.1 Clostridium sp. CAG:448 | reverse complement strand
CAGTCCCAAGCCCATCTGGGGTTGTTGGACATCTGTGCGATAGTTTCAACCACTTCCTCGTTCAGACCGAGGTTGAGAATGGTGTCCATCATACCGGGCATGGAAGCGCGCGCGCCGGAACGGACGGAAACCAGAAGAGGATTCTTTTTGTCGCCGAACTTCTTGCCGGTCACTTCTTCCATCTTGGAGATGTACTGCATAATTTCAGCCATGATCTCGTCGTTGATCTGTCTGCCGTCCTCGTAGTACTGGGTGCAGGCTTCGGTTGTGATGGTGAAGCCCTGGGGAACGGGTAAGCCGATGTTTGTCATTTCGGCGAGGTTCGCACCCTTGCCGCCGAGCAGCTCACGCATGTTTGCGTTGCCTTCGGTAAACAGATAGCAATACTTTTTTGCCATGTTGGATAATACCTCCGTATTCAAATAAAAGATTAACGATGTGTGGGGCTGCGGGCACGGATCCACAAAAAATCCCCGGCACAATTCCGGTTTGTTCCACAGCGCTATTTATTATACCATAATTCCCCTTGGAAGAAAAGGGAATCCGAAAAATATTCGACAGGCAAAGGTAAATTTTCTGTGAACGGAGTGAAAATTTCCCCTTTCGTGCCAAAAAAGGTTTGACAGACGTAAAAAAAAGGAATATAATAAACGATACGATAAGCATACCGGCATGCGTGCCGGAATTTTTTGAGTGGATACAGGAATCAATATGATCAGAAAAGAACAGGATACCGCATCCGGCATCGGGTATCTGATCGTCGGGCTCGGCAATCCGGGGACACAATATACCTACACCCGTCATAATGCGGGCTTTTTGTGCATGGATTACATTGCCGTTGAATGCGGTGCGGAGCTGAAAAAGCTGAAATTCAAGTCCTTGGTTGCCGATACGGTGATCGACGGAACGCGCGTGCTTCTGATGAAGCCGCAGACTTATATGAATGCTTCCGGAGAAGCGGTGCGTGAGGCGGCGTCCTTTTATAAAATTCCGCCCGAGCGCATCGTTGTTCTTTGTGACGACATCAATCTGGAGGTCGGCAGAATGCGTGTTAGGGCAAAGGGAAGCGACGGCGGGCAGCGAGGACTGCGCAATATCGTTTTGCAGATGAATGCGGATACCATGCCCCGCATCCGCATGGGCGTCGGCGCCAAGCCGGAGGGCTGGGATCTGGCTGATTGGGTGCTTTCTTCTTTCTCAAAGCCGGAAGGAGATGCGGTCGCCTCCTGCTTTCCTTTTGCATGGGACGGTTTACGCCGCCTTTTGGCTGGCGACATTGACGGCGCCATGCAGATTTGTAACTCCAAACGGTAAAAACGGGGGATTGTATGAATATTCTGACCGATTGCATACGAGCGGACGCGGAATACAGCCAACTCTTGGGGGCTGTCCGTGAAAATTTCCGTTCCAAGGCGCTCCCGATTCTTGCGAACGGATTGTGCGAAGGCGCATCCGACGCCTTTTGTGTGGCACTGCTGGAGGATGCGAGCGCATTTTCGCCCCATTGCGCACTGATTATCTGCCCGGAGGAAAAGGAATGCCTGCATACTGTGGAGCTTTTGGAGCGCTTCGGACACCGGGCTGCCTTTTTCCCTGCAAGGGATTTGTCTTTTTATGATATTACTGCCTCCCATGAATACGAGCATGAGAGGCTTTTGGTGTTGTCCGGACTGGTGAGCGGAACCTATGAAGCGGTTGTGACGACGCCGGATGCGGCACTCGGATACACCATTCCGCCCGAGCGATTGCGCGATGCCATGTTTACGGTGGATTTTGACCATGAAATTGAGCCGGCAGTGCTTGCCGGACGTCTGGTTGAACTGGGCTATGTACGGGTGGAAGCAGTGGAGGCAAGCGGACAGTTTGCCGTGCGCGGCGGAATTATTGATGTCTTCCCGCCGTTTGGGCTTTTTACCGACCAGGAGGGGGAAGAGGTACACGGAGCAAATCCTTTGCGGATAGAACTGTTTGGCGATTGCGTGGACCGCATGGGCATTTTTGATGTGGACAGCCAGCGGATCCGGATACCGGTCAGCCGTGCGGTCCTTCCGCCGGCACGGGAGCTGATTTACGGCGCGGAAGTGCGGGGAAGGATCGAACGTGCGGTGCGTGCGCAATACCGTCTTTGCAAAAACGAACAGGCAAAGGAAGTGCTCAAAAAGGAAATTGCCGTTCTGGATGATCCGGACGGTGCCATGGAGCTTCGGTTCGCGGACGCGTATATGACCCTGATTTACCCGGAGAAGGAAAGCCTGCTCTCCTATTTTTCCGAAAAGAATCTGGTGCTTGTGCGTTCTACGACCGCGGTGCGGGATCGCCTGAAAGCATCCGAATGGCGAATGAACGAGAGCATCAAAGAGCTTTTGGAAAGCGGCACGGTGGCAGGAAAATATGCCGAATACAGCTTGCCGTCCGGAACCCTTGAGACATTTTTGGCGGATCGGGTCTGTGTCCATGTGGACGCGCTTTCTTCCGGAATGTCCGGCAAACGGTTGTCCGGCATTTTCGGGTTTCGCACCAAACACATGGTATCGTATGCGGAAAATTTCCGGCTTTTGTGTGAAGATCTGACCGGCTTCTTTGCGGACGGGCACCGTGTGATTCTGATTGCGGAAAACCACACGGCGGGTGTGCATCTGCAGGAGATGCTGCGGGAAGAGAATTTTGTTGCCGTCACCGAAGAGGAGGCTGGCGCTTACCGCGCCAAGGATCTGGAGCCGGGGGTGGTTCTGATCTGTTGGCGGGAATATCTGTATGGTTATGAAATGATCGCCCCGCGTATTGCCGTGCTTTCGACCAATCCGGATGCGCGGACAGGCGCATTGCGCCCCGGTGGGTACACGGCGCGGAGGAAAAAGAAACGGCAGGACGCGCGCAGTATTATGTCCTGGGAAGAATTGCAGACAGGCGATCTTGTCGTGCATGAGGCATACGGAATCGGTCGGTATACCGGCATCGAAAACGTGGTTTCTCTGGGAGTTTCACGCGATTATATCGGAATCCAGTTTGACGGCTCCGACAAGCTGTTTTTGCCGGTGGAGCAGATGGATAAAGTGTCAAAATACATTGGACCGCATGCTGACGACGGCATGTTGAAGCTTTCCAGACTGGGCGGAACGGAATGGGGAAAGGCAAAGCAGCGGGTGAAGGCGGCGGTCAGGGATATGGCGAAGGAGCTGATCAGACTGTACGCCGGCAGACTCCGCCAACCCGGATTTGCTTTTCCGGAAGATGACGCCATGCAAAGGGATTTTGAGAATGCGTTTGCGTATGAGGAAACGCAGGGGCAGTTGGACGCGATTGCGGATATTAAGACCGATATGGAGAAGCCGGTTCCGATGGACAGACTGCTTTGCGGAGATGTCGGGTACGGAAAGACGGAGGTTGCTCTCCGCGCCGCATTCAAAGCGGTGCTCGGTGGCAAACAGGTGGCGATTCTGGTCCCGACGACGCTTCTTGCGTTGCAGCATTACCAGACCGCACTCAGCCGGATGCGTTCCTTTGCGGTGAGCGTGGATATGATTTCGCGCTTCCGCAGTCCAAAAGAGCAGACACAGACGCTTGCGCGTGTGGCGCGGGGCGATGTGGATATTCTGATCGGAACGCACCGTCTGTTGGGCAAGGACATTCATTTCCATGACCTGGGGCTTCTGATTGTGGATGAGGAACAGCGCTTTGGTGTTGCACAGAAAGAAAAACTCAAACAGATGGCAAAAAATGTGGACGTATTGACGCTTTCCGCAACGCCGATTCCGCGGACGCTGAATATGGCGATGGGCGGCATCCGCGACATTTCGCTTCTGGATGAAGCGCCGGGCAACCGGCTGCCCGTGCAGACCTATGTGCTTGAGCATGACAGGCTGGTGATCGAGGATGCCATCCGACGGGAACTGCGGCGCGGCGGACAGGTTTTCTACCTTTACAACTACGTTGACAGTATTGACCGTGTGGCGGCACAGCTTGCGAAGGATATTCCGGATGCACGGATCACGGTGGCGCACGGGAAAATGGAAAAGGAAGAGCTGGAGGAGATCTGGGAGCGTATGCTTTCTGGTGAGATTGACATCCTTGTCTGTACCACGATCATCGAAACCGGCGTGGATATTCCGAATGCCAATACCCTGATCGTGGAGAATGCGCACAAGCTCGGCTTGTCCCAGTTGCATCAGATCCGCGGGCGTGTGGGCAGATCCGCACGTCGGGCGTATGCCTATTTTACCTATCCGCCGGAGAAGAGCATCAGCGAGATTGCGGAAAAACGCCTGGAAGCGATCCGTGAGTACGCGGAGTTCGGCGCCGGTTTCCGGATTGCCATGCGGGATATGGAGATCCGCGGTGCCGGAAATCTTCTGGGAGCGGAGCAACACGGACACATGGACACGGTCGGATATGATCTGTACATCCGCCTTTTGAATGAAGCGGTGATCGAAGAACAGGGCGGACAGTTGCCCAAGAAGCGGGAATGTGCCGTTACGATCAATGTGGATGCCAATATTCCGGCGCAGTATGTCCGCTATCCGGCGCAAAGAATGTCGCTTTATAAGCGGATTGCACTCATCCGCAATGAATTTGATCGGCAGGACATGACCGACGAATTGCTCGACCGGTTCGGGGAATTGCCGGCACCGACAGAAAACCTGCTTATGATTGCGCTGATCCGTGCGCTTGCACTGGAATGCGGATTAAAGCAGATCAAGCAGGAGGGCAATGAGGTACGGATGTACCCGGAAAAATTCGATTTCCCGGTGTTGAGCAGTGTGGCAGCCGCGTTTGACGGCAGGATGCGTGTGGTGGTCATGGGAGAGCCGCACATTTCTTTGCGGGTGCGCAAAGAGGACAACGTTTTGAAAATTGTGCATGATGTCCTTGAAAAATATACACAGATTTCGCAGGATATTCACAAAGAAGAGATGTGATTGCGGTATAATGAAGGAAAATGAAAGGGAATCAGGCTGTTATGTGGAAGAGAAAAATTGCGGGATTGCTGTTGTGTTGCCTTTTGCTGTCGGTACTGGTCGGTTGTGCAAAGGACAGCGGAACACTGATGGAATTGGACGGATGCACATTGTCGGTCAATGCTTATGAGCTGTTGCTGACACGCATGAAGGGAAAACTGGTCTATACCTACAAGGTGAATGCAACCACGGATTCTTTCTGGAGCACCATCATGAATACGGACGGGACGACCTACAATGATTTTTACACCCTGTCGGTATTGAATGAGTCCTATAAATACGTTGAGGCGGAATACATGTTCCGCAAGGCGGGTCTGACCCTGCCGGACAGCGAGGTGGAAAAGGTGGATGCCCGCCTTGCGGAATTGGTGGAGGACGCAGGTTCAAAGACCATATTGAACGGAAAACTGGCAGAACTGGGCGTTAACTATAATCAGTTGCGGGAACACTATCTGCTGGAGGCGAGGATCAAATATCTGCAGACCTATCTGTACGGCGAAAAAGGGGAAAAAATCGACCGGGCGGTCAAGGATGATTATTATGACAGGAATTATATCAGCTTCCGTCAGATTTTTCTTGCGTCCTACGACTATGTGTTTGTAACCGACACAAACGGTGACCGGGTCTACTATAAGGAAAACGGCGAGATTGCCTATGACAGCGTGAACGGAACCAAGAAGACGGATGAATTCGGATTCTCTGTGCTGGACGACAAGGGCAACGTGATTTACTATGACGAAAACGGTAAGATTGCCTATGACAAGGAGCACGGGGAGCCGCGCTACAAAACGGATAAAGACGGGACGCCTGTGGTTGAGGCAAAAACCGGGGAGGCACTGGAGGATCTGAAGAAGCGTGCCGCGGAAATTGCCGAGGACGCTGCCGGATTGGACGAAACGGCTTTCGCCGCACTGGCCGATCAGGTGTCGGAAAGTGAATCCAATACCCGCGTATATCTGCGGCGGGAGAAGGGATACTATGCGTCACAGTCAGCCACTTATTTGGACAACATCGCTGCGGCGGTGTATGAAAACGAGGTCGGCGGTGTCTGCACGGTGCAGTCGGATTCCGGATATCACATTCTTTTGCGCTGCGAACCGGAACCGCAGGCATATGACAGTGAGGATCAGAATACGGCGTCTGCGTTTAAGGATTTTTACAGTCTGCTGATCGGATCGCTGTTTACCGAAGCCTGCGACGCGTATAAGGACATGGTCACGATTAACGAGAGCGTATATAAAAAGGCGCCCAGTATCCGGGAGGTTTCCTATGAGAACACGAAGTACTAAAAAGATGTGTTTTTTGCCGCTTGTCTGCGGGGTGTTGATTCTTTGTCTGCTCGGCGGAAGCCTGATGGGGTGTGCAGACCGACAGCAGGTGAATACGACGGCGCTTTTAAGTGACGGAAAGCACGAGATTCCTGTTTGGTTTTACGAATTCCTCCTGTCCCGGATGAAGGCGGAACTGGCACGGCAGAAATATGACGTGAGCAGCGCCACGTTTTGGGACAGTCCTATCACGGAGGGCAGCTCCGTCAGTTGGCGGGAGAGCTGTGAGAACAGTGTGCTGGATACCCTTCGTATGTATCTTGCCGCACTGGTTCTGTTTGATGAAAACGGATTGAAGCTGACGGATGAGTATTACAGTTCCATTGATGAAGATCTGGATATGTACCTGGATTTGGATGCGGACGGCTCCAAGTCGGCATTCAACGAACTGCTCGCAGCGTACGGCGTGAGTTATGATACGCTTCGCCAGGCGTATGCGGATGAATACCGGGTGGCGTTGCTACAGACCTACCTTTACGGAAAGGACGGTTCTCTGATTGGTAATAACGTCAAGGAAGAGTATTTTGAAGAGAACTACTATTGTTTCCGACAGGTTTTGTTTGCAAAATTCTATTATGAATATAAGACGGACGATTTCGGAAATGTGATTTATTACGATACTGCCTCCGGCAAGCCGGTCTACGATTCGAAAAACGGTCAGGTTGCTTACGATGCCGACGGAAAAGAATACAAGGATTCCGATGGACAAACCATCTACTACGATGAGGACGGGAAGATTCTGTACGATACCGCAAAGGGAAAACCGATGTATGTGACGGACGAAAAGGGAAATGCGGAACAGAATGCGTATCTGCCCGGACAACTGGAGGAACGGAAGAAAAAACTGGAACAGCTGCGTATGGAGATCGGTTTGAATGACGTACAGGCGTTTGACCGTGCAGTGGACGAGCAGAGTGATGATACGGATGGAGCCGCGCTCTATCCGCACGGGTATTACCTGAGCGATATTGAAGAGGCAAATTTCAGTGATGCGTACCTCTCGCAGATTTTGTCCGAGCTGAAAAATATGGACATCGGGGATACCGCTATTGTGGAAAGTGAGTATGGGTATCACCTGATTATGCGTTATCCGACGACCGAAGGGGACTACAAGGCGGATGATTATAAGGTTTTCTTCTCCTCTTTCAACGCCTCTCTTGTCACACAGCTTTTCCGGGATAAGTGCGAAAAACTGTTCGAAACCTTTACGCTTTCCGAGGAGGCAAAGAAGGGCGCAAAGGATATTCTTGAAATCGGTGTGAACTATAATTATTGAATTTACTACTTGACAAACGCATGTCCGTGTACTATAATGTACACCGTTGAAATAAAACGGGGGTGCTGTCGAAAGGACGGCTGAGACGCGCGGTGCGCGAACCCTTTCACCTGATACGGATAATGCCGGCGTAGGTAGAAAATGCGGGGAGACCTGTTTGTGCTTTGTTGCTTTACGACCGGAGATTGTCCTCCGGTCGTTTTCTTTCACGTGGAGGTAAACAGAATGAAAAACAAGAAGCTGGAACAGTTGCTTTCCCTGGTGGAAGGTGCACTGTGTGTGGCAATGGCATTTGCGTTGGATCTGCTCCCGCTGCCGAAGTGGCCGATGGGAGGATCCATTAGCATTTCCTGCGTGCCGATTATCTATTACTCTTATCGCCGCGGTTGGCTCAAGGGTTTGGTTATGGGGCTGGCGAACGGTGTCATCCAGATTGTAACCGGTTGGTATACGCCGCCCGGAGGTGCATTGGGTGCGGTGCTGCTGTGTGCACTTTTGGACTATCTGCTTGCATTTGGTGTGATCGGTATTGCCGACGCATTTGCAAAGCTGTTCGGAAAACATCGGATGGTCGGTTATACCGTGGGCGCGGTTTTGGTAAACCTTTGCCGTTTGGTTTGTTCCTACCTGTCCGGTATTACGATTTGGGCTTCCACAACGCCGGAGGGCGAGTATGTATGGATTTACTCGTTGACTTATAATGCAAGTTACATGATTCCCAACGCGATCCTTGCTGCGGTGATCATTGCCATTCTTTGCGCGGCGCTGGATCCGAAAACATTGCGCCCGATCAAAAAGGATGCGCTGTAAACCAAAGGGAATTTACCCGCAGGTGTGCACAAAAAGTGCTTGACACGATGCACCGGATGTGGTATAATGCGGGTGTGGCTTGGTCGGACGGTCGCGCCGCAGGATGCCGAAAGGTACTGCGGTGAGGAAAGTCCGGGCTTCATAGGGCGAGGGTAGCTGATAACGTCAGCCGCGGGTAACCGCCGGGAAAGTGCAACAGAAACAGACCGCCGTTTCTCTTTCGGAAACGGTAAGGGTGGAAAGGCGAGGTAAGAGCTCACCCACTCCTATGGTAACATAGGTTTGCTGTAAACCCTACCCGAAGCAACACCGTGTGGGGAATGTCTGCCCGACAGCGTCCGCAAGGAGACCCATTGGGTGGCACGCGGAGAAAATCCGCGGAGCGTACCGGTGACGGTACGCAAAGATAGATGATCGTTCAAGACAGAACCCGGCTTACAGATCAGACCGCAAAAAAACGCACCCCCCACAGCGGAGGGCGCGTTTTTTTATGCTGTTTACCGGTAAAGCTCGATTTCTCCGATCTGTACTTTGTAGCCGATCGCGGAAGCAGGGTTTCCGTTGCCCATCTTGGTTACCACAAAACGGACATAACGTGCCTCGACCGGATCAAAGGTCATGACTCTGGGATCGCCGTTGTCTTTGTTGTCACCTGTGATGGACCAGACCGTTGTCCATGTCGAACCGTCCATGGAAACTTCCACATGATAATCTTCAACGAATTCGTTGTCATAACTGGGGTATACAATCATTTTGGAGACGGTGATAGGCTTGCCGAGTGCAAACATAACCCATTCGGTAATGTCGCGCGTCTTGGAGCCGATCATAGAACACCACCCTTGGTGGACGCCGACGTTCATGCCGATGCGACCGTCCGTCAATTGATTTTTGGTCCAGCCATATTCCTCATAGGAGGAAGATACATACGGTGTCTGACCGAGCAAAAGGTTGCCGTTCTCGGCGGGTTTCAGTTCTTTTTCTTCCGGAAGAACCATTGCGGGGAGGTTTCCGTTGTACAAGTAGACTTCAATTTCGCCGATTTCTGCG
>FR890479.1:0-5817 GCA_000433415.1 Clostridium sp. CAG:448 | reverse complement strand
GCGCGCTCTGACCGTCTCAAAACGAATGGAGTCCCATTTGTATGCGTCAATATCGGTGTATGATGCAACCTTCCTGAATTCTTTTCCGTCCTCGGATATCCAGACGGAAAGTGCCTTCGGGAAGAAGAATCCGACCGCCTGACCGCTGGCAGGGTAAATATCCACGCGGTTGAAGGAGCGTACGGTATGCAGGTCATAGAGAATCCAGCCTGTCTGTGCTTCCGCCGTCGCGAAGTTTGTGGAGCGGTCTCCGTCATTGAGCATATAAGCATACCTGCCATCACCTGCAGAGGAGGATACCGAGGCACCGCAACCTTCAAGGAGATTCTCACCGTCTTTTTGACCGGCAGCGGGAAGAATGCTGCAGCCTTGCGGTAACCGCAGGACGGCAAGTCCGCCCGCCTTCAGACTCAGCGAAAAGCCGTTGCCGGTTTTTTTCAGAGCAGCCGGTGTTCCCGACGTGATGTCCGCTACCGCGGAAAGATCCAGGGAATTGCCAGTGACAGTAAAGTCAGCAATTGCATCTTTGCGGAAGCTTTTGTTGACCACAACCAGATATTCCTGACCGTCTGTACGGTCGCGCATGACGGAAACAACATAGGAGCCGGTTGTATGCAGGCAAAAATCAGCAGGCAGTTTGTTTCCGTTTTTGCCGTCCGTGTGATAGACCGCAACAGAATCCGTGTTCGCAAGGTACGGACTGAGCGTCGAGAGCATTTTGTCCACGGCAGTTACGCCGTCAAACAGAGAGCTCTTTTTTCCTTCGCTGTCTAAGATACCCGTGATGAAGTGCTCGCCTTCTCCCGAATAGGGAGGCGTGAACCAAACGAACCATTTGAATTCCTTCAAACCGTAGGCAACGCCGAGCGATGCGTAGTACATCATCTCGTTGTCATTCGGCACGCGATAAGCGCCGTTGATTCCCATGGCTTGCATATAGTAGCCGGTATTGACACCCCAGGTGTTTCCTACCCGCCGGTAGAGATCGAGGTGGTCGTAAACGGCATTGTTGATGGAATTTCTGGAGGTGCCGAACGGATACATGTCGTAAGAAAGGCTTTTCAGATTTTGGCTGCCGACCGTTGCTACCCAGTCGGAAACATAGCCATAGTAGTCGCCGCCGATATTGGGAAGCAGGTTCAGATGCGGGTTGGAGGCAGGATCGGCTGCCACGACGGTTCTGTAAATCGGGGCAAAAATATTGGGTTGAGAGGGTTCATCGCGCAAATAGATGCCGCCGATGCCGGGCAGATTTTTATAGCGGTTGACGATGGCTGTGATCTCGCTTTCAGTCACCGACAGCCATGCATCCTCCTTTACGGGATCTGCAACCGACAGCGTCAGCCCGTAATCGTTAGCCATGACACGCAGATATTCGGTTGTCAGATTGCCATAGTAATCGTACGGACGGCAATTTTCAATAAAGGTAATGCCGCACTCCTTCAGATAGTCGAATACTTCAAGCGTGTTTGGCGCATGGTTGGCAAGATAGAAGGTGGAAATGGTGTAGGCGGGTTTGGGAGTGGCAACGGTAACGGGGATGGCAGTGCAGTTTTTGCCGTCCGAAACATAGATCGTTGCGGTTCCGTCCGCATGTGCGGTGATTTCACCGGTTGTTTTTTCGACGCTCACAACGTCCGGGCGGTCGGAAACCCATTGCAGGGTACCGGCGGGAGTCCCGAGGCGGCATCGGACCGCAAACTGATCGGTTGCTCCCGGCTGCATAGCCAGTGCCCGTTTTTGCGGCAGAAGATTATCGTATGTTGTGATCTCAGAGAGAACTTCCATTTCGGACAGCGAAATGGCGTATTTGCCGGAGGAACCTTTTGTCACCTCCGTTGCGGTTATTTTTACATAACGCGCGTCTGTGACCTTGTCAAGAAGAAGCTGCCCGTCCTTCAGTGCACTTTGGTCTGCAACCTGATTATAGGTGCGTCCGTCTGCCGATACGGAGAGCGTAAATCCTGTCAGTTTTCCGACCTTTTTGGCACTGCCGTCCTGCAAACGAATACCGTTCACCGGGTAGGAGCGGGTTAGGTCCACAACGACTTCAAAGGGATAGAAATCCTTGTGTTCGTCTGATACATAGTCGGTGTCACCGCTCCCGTCGGTCAGATTCTGATTGGAACCGTCCTTGCAACCATTGGTAATGACGGGACAACCGAGAGCGACATTTGCGGAACCGATTGATCGTTCTTCCGGGAGTGCAGGTGTTGCATTGGTTTCGGCTTCTGTTCCGGTTTCCGTGTTTTCTTTGGTATCCGCTGCCGTATCGGCAGTTGTTTCTTGGGGGGAGGTGCCTTCGGAATCGGTTGTGACATCATCTGTCTTTTTTGGGGTACATGCGGATAGAATGCCCACAAGTAAAAACAAACAGGAACCTGCAAGCAAAAGATAGTGTAATAAATTGTGTTTGCCTTTTTTCATTTTTGACTCCTTATTTGTTGAAATAATACAAAGATTTCTCCAACCCTTGACCTTTTATATCTTATCACACTTTCCGAACAGTGTCAATAGAATGAAGACAAATGTTTGATTTTCAACAAAAACGGTTAGATAAAAGCAATATCCTGGCTGAAACACGCCCGGCATTCTGAAAACCGATGGAGTTACGGGATGATTGCGACTGCCAATGAGAGCGTGGCAGGGCGAGTGTTGTACATATATATGCGGATTTTCCTGCACCATTGAGCAGCAAAAAAGCAACCGCACAGTCCAAGGTGGGAAGGTGCGGCTGCTTGCAGATTATTTGTTTTTGCTCTTTTGGAATTTTTTCTTTTGGCGCATTCTGCGGTTACGGCGGCGCTTCTTTTCCGTGCCGGGAACGATAACCCGCGGCTGCTGTTTTGCCTGTTCTTTCTCCTTTCCCGCCACCTTTTTGTTATGGCGTGTGATCAGGGACTTATAGGCGATTGAGCCGATAATACCCAGAACCGCGGAAATGGCAAATGCAATGATGGCAATGCTGTAGTTGCCGAGCGCCAGATTGTCGGTGCTGACGGTAGAGGTGATGATTGAGGGAAAACGGGCAGCGGTGGTCAGAAGCAGATAAAGGGAAATGTTCATGTCTGTCAGACCGATGATATAAGTAAAAAGGTCCTTCGGAGTGCCCGGGATAAAGAAAAGCAGAAAGGTCAGCATATTTCGCTTGGCTTTGTCCGCAAATACCGGAAGCGCATCCAGCTTTTCTGTTGGGTAGAAGGCATCCACCAGTCGTCTGCCGAATTTGCGGGTCAGAAGTATAGTGATGATACTGCCGGAAACAATGCCGATCAAAACCAGAAACGCACCTTCCCAGGTGCCGAACGCATATCCGGCGGCAAGCTCGATGACCTCGCTTGGAATGATGCCGATGATGACCTGGATCATACTCAACAGAATGAGTATCAGCGCCCCTACAACCTTGTTCTGATTGACAAACGCGCGTACCTCATCCGGGTTTTTCAGGTGTTGCCACAAAAGAATCACAAACAGTGCGGCGATACCGCACATGACAGCGCCGATAATGGAGAGTATCAGCGCCGCCCTTCCTTTTTTCATCCGCGGTTTTGCCTGCGGTGTGTTGTTGTCTTGTTTGGTCATACACAGATTCCTTTCATAGGCGCTCGTCGTACGCGGGATGCCCGCCGGCGGATGCGTCACCGGGAATAGCGGTCAGGGGAAGCGAAACCACAAAACAGGAACCTTGTCCCGGGGTACTGTCTACCGAAACGGTACCACCGCAGAGAGTTACGATGCGTTGTGTGATTGTCAGACCGATCCCGTTGCCCTTCATGCTGTGGGATTGATCCCCCTGATAAAATTTTTCAAAAATATGACGGCGCACTTCTTCGGACATGCCGCAACCAGTATCGGTGATACAGACAAGAACCCGGTTCGGTTCCTTATGCATCGAAAAGGTGATGGTTCCGCCCTTCGGTGTGAATTTGATGGCATTGTTGAACAGATTGATCCAGACATGGGAGAGCATTTCCTCATTTGAGTAATAGGGAAGCTCCTCCAGATCCAATTGCAGGTCGATTTCTTTTTCTTCCCACTGCCGCTGCAAAAGCAGAACGCATTTGCGGATCTGTTCGTCCAGGTAGAAGGAGGTGCGGTCGGAAATAATCTGCTGGTTCTCCAATTTGGTCAGCAAAAGGATGTTTTCCGACATCCGCGAAAGCCGTTCGGATTCATCAAATATGATATGAATGTACTCCCTGCGCTGTTCCTCGGTCAGTTCGTCATTTTCCAGTCGCTTTGCAAAGCCGCGGATGGATACAATCGGCGTTTTGAATTCGTGGGAGAAATTGTTGATGAAGTCATTGCGGAACAATTCCACATTGGAGAGTTCTTCAGCCATGTGATTGAAACTGTGCAGAATATTGCCGATTTCGGAGTGGTCATCTCCTCCGACTTCCACACGGGCACTGAAATCTCCTTTTGCGATTCGTTCGGATGCCTGTCCGATCTGTGTGAAGGGCTTGGCAGCATAGGGCGCAATCAGAACGGAAAGAACAACGCTGATCGGTAGACTGCAGAAGAACAGTGCCAGGACCAGCGTTGCAGAACTGACGGAGCGCCATGGAAGAAGTTGCAGGTATCCGCCAAGCAGGAAGAACACGCTGGTTATGACACCGGAAAGCAGTGCAACCAGAAAGACCGCAAGGACGATTCTGAATCTGACAGAACCGCCGCATTGTGGCTGCCTGCTGTTTACTGATTTCATTTTTTGATAACGGCTTTGTAGCCCAATCCGCGGACAGTGATGATATCAAAATCATGATTGTTGCGGAACCGTTCACGCAGACGGCTGATATGCACATCCACCGTTCTTTCATCGCTGTCGCTGTCCATATCCCAAATCTCGTCCATCAACTGACGACGGGTAAAAATTTTGTTGGGGTAGGAGAGCAGTTTGAACAGGACCAGAAACTCTTTCTGCGGCAGCTCGACCGGCTCATCGCCGCAGGTAATGGAGAAGGAATCATACATCAGGGTGGTGTTACCGACGCTGAGTCTGCGTTCGCTGGCAATTCTGGAGCGACGGAGCAGGGCGCCCACGCGCAGAATCATCTCTTCTTCATCTACCGGTTTGGTCATATAATCGTCGGTTCCCATCAAAAAGCCCTTGCGCTTGTCCGCGGGGGACTCCTTGGCAGTGACCATCAGAATCGGAATATTGCAGTCGGTCTGACGCAGCGTACTGGTGAACTCATACCCGTCCATCCGGGGCATCATAATGTCCAGAATGATCAGGTCAATATGCTTTTGATCCAGCATATCAAGACCCTGCACCCCGTCTTCTACCGGGATCGGGTTATAACCGTATTGATAAAGTACCGCGCACATCAACTTGCGTGCATTGGCATCATCTTCAACAACAAGAATATTGAACATTGGAAAATCCTCTCTTTTTGCATATTTTGCGGAAAACTAAACATTTATTTTAAAACATTATATAACGTGATTATGAACTCAACGTGAAATCGACGTTATTTTCTTAAAATAATCGTCCTATTTCCACAAAATCTGGCTTATTGTGCCGTCAGATTGCCGAGATCCGTATACCCGGTATGCTCGCCGTCGATAAAGACACCATCCGTCTTCTGACCGGAGGATGTTCCGCCGTAACGGATGGTATAAGAAGTTCCGGCAACGAGCTCGGCACTGCTGAATACCAAACTTGCAAAGGTCTTGGGCGGTTGCACGGTGAAAATAACGGCTCCGTCCGGAGCAACGATGGAAATGACGGTTTCGGCATCAAAGGAGGAGCGGGAAGAGAAGGCAAGCACTGCCTGACCGTTATTGGTTGCGGTTTCCGCCATTCCGCTGGAG
>FR890478.1:2926-3352 GCA_000433415.1 Clostridium sp. CAG:448 | reverse complement strand
GTGGATTGCGCGGTGATGCCTTAAGTAAGAGGGATAAGGAGCGAAGCGGCATGGCGGAAAGTGTATTGATCAAAAGCAAAAATAAGTTTGTTCTCTAAATAGCAATTTCATGCGTTCAATACCTTGTAATGAGGTATTGCTTTTTTATAAAGCGATTTATGATAAAGCACCTAACCTGCCATGCAACAGGAAATATAACGATCGGGAGAAACCATCATGATGAAAATTGAAACGAAGCGTCTTTTTCTGCGGGAAATGACACCGGCGGATTTCGACGCACTTTATGCCGTGCTTGCTGATTCTGACATCATGCAGCACTATCCGTATACCTTTGACGAGGCGCGGGTCCGGAATTGGATCAACAAAAATATAGACCGATACCGTGTGTTTGGGTTCGGTTTGTGGGCGGTCTGTCTGCAATCCACG
>FR890478.1:0-2849 GCA_000433415.1 Clostridium sp. CAG:448 | reverse complement strand
GGAGATCGGCTATCATATCGCAAAGGCATATCGGCGGCAGGGCTATGCAAAAGAGGCTGCGCGAGCTGTCCGGGACTGGACTTTTGCAAATACGACATTCGGGATGGTGTATTCCTATATGAAAAAGTCCAACATTCCGTCCTCCGCCACCGCATGTGCGAACGGAATGACTATACTTGACGAATTTACCGATGACGAGGGGGAGCAGACGGTCGTATACGGAATCAGCCGTCACGAATGGCAGGCTCAAAATACGGCGCATGCGGGCATTTAAGAATGTATTCTGACAGGTGACATGAATTCATAAATCCATATATGCAAAAAATTTTCAAAACCTCTTGACAAATCAAAAGAGGTGTCGTATAATCAATGATGACAAATATAGTTGTCATTTAGACAAGATAAATTGTCAGACGGAGGTGCCGCATGATATTGCGAAATCGCTTGAAGGAGCGCAGAGCCGCACTGAATGTCAATCAGCAGGAAATGGGACGTTTGTGTGGCGTATCCAGGCAGACGATCAGCCTGATTGAGCGAGGGGACTATTCGCCGTCCATCACGCTTGCCCTGACGATTGCAAAGGTGTGTGGTGTTTCGGTCGAGGAGGTTTTTTATTTGCAGGAGGAGAATGAAGATGAAAAATGACGAAATCAAAGAGGCAAACCGTCGGGCGTTGCCAAAATTGTTGCTGGTGCTGGCAATTTTTATGGTTGTGGGATTTACATTTGGATTTTTCGCCTCCAGATACGGTCTTGGCGCTTTGAGCGGTACGATAAAAAACGCGGGAGCGTTTTTCGGTACCTACATTGCACCATGGATGATTTTGGGAATCGCGGTCATCATGCCGGTGATCTGTACAATCCTTTATCGGCGTGCAAAAAAGCAGATTGATGCATGGGACGGGGAAGACGAGGACGATTATCTGCGGATTGACAGGGCGCTTTCTCTGACCATCTGGATTTCAAACACCGCTATGATTTTTTCCTACTTTCTGATGGCGGCAGCCTATTCGGGCGGTACGGATATTTTTGAAAATGCGTATACAACGACGCTGTTTTTGATCACCCTCGTGTCCCTTTTTGCTATCATATTCGCCATGTTGGTGATCGGGCAAAAATGCGTAGACGCTACCAAGCGGGTCAATCCGGAGAAAAGGGCATCCTTTTACGATATGAAATTTCAGAAGAAATGGATGGAGGACTGCGACGAAGCCGAAAGAATCATGATCGGCAAATGCGCCTTCCGGGCTTATTCCGCGACGAACAAGGTGTGTGCCTTGTCGGCAGGTATACTTGCCGCCTGTGCGTTGATTTTTGATATCGGGTTTTTGCCGTCGCTTGCGGTTTGCCTGGTTTGGGTCGTTAATCTGACGTTTTTTTACAAAGAAGCAATTAAATATGCCGGTGCAGGGAATCAAATCCGTAGATAGGAGGATTCCTGGGTGCCATGTATGGAAAGGAGAAGTTGTATGAAAGCTGATAAGAACGAACGCTTTGTCAGGATTCTGCTCGAGGGTTCCGCCTTCGGTGAGGTGCGCATGCTTTATGTCGACAAGGAAACAGGTGTTACATACCTGTTTATCAAATCCGGCTATGGCGCAGGGCTGACACCTCTGCTTGATTCCGAGGGAAAACCGGTCATAACCAGGCTGTAAGCGCCGCAGAGCTTTCGGAGGTGCAAATGAATAGCAATTATATCATCTTTTTTGTGTTGCTGTTTCTGATCATTATTCCGTGGATAACAAGGCAAAAGAGAATCGGGGCAATCAGACATGTCCTGAACCGAAAAAAACAGAACAAGGAGAATTACGCAATGAAAGAGCTGGCAAGACAGTTTATCGGAAAAGAGTGTATTATTTACACGGTCATGGGAATGGATTCCGGCATTCAGGGGACCATCAAAGAGGTATCGGACGGCGGTATCATCGTAGAAAAGAAAGACGGCATTGAAGCAATCAATCTGGAGTACGTCACCCGTATCCGTGAGTGGCCGCGCAATGCCAAGGGCAAAAAGAAACAGGTTTTTTAACAAATGACAGACAACATACAAAAAAGCCTTTCGTTTTCACCTGCAGGTGATGCGAAAGGCTTTATGCTGTAATCAACTTTGTAACAGAGGGAACACCCTCAAATGCGGAAACACCGATGTGGTGCACCGATTCGGGAATGCGCAACCGGGGCATAGAGGAGCAGCAGTAAAAAGCAAGCTCTCCGATTTCGGACAGAGTAGGCGGAAGGGTGATGTCTTCCAGGGCAACACAGGCGCTGAATACCGAATTCGGCAATGCTTCCAATCCCTGCGGCAAACGAACCGCGCGAAGAGAACGGCAACCCTCAAACGCGCTGGTGCCGATCTGCTGGATGCTGTCCGGCAGTTGAAGTTCCGAAAGCCCTGCGCAGAATGAAAATGCTCTCTCTCCGATCCGGCGGATGCCGTCGCGCAGACACAGACGGGTCAGTCGTTCGCACCCGGTGAAGGCGCGATCTCCGATTTCCGCAACAGAGGACGGGATGGTGACAGCCTGCAGATTGGAACACCAGGCAAACGCATATTTTCCGATGCTCTTGATCGATTTGGGAATCATGATTCTGGTGATGCGTGCGTTCCGCATCAGGGCGGCATCGCAGACAGAAGTTACGCGAAGTCCGTCCGGTGTCCGTGACGGGATGACAAGCACCTCATCGGTGCATTCTCCCATGCCGACCAGCATTGCGCCACCGTGACCGTCGGGAGCAAATATGAGACCGCGCGATGGTTCCGGGGTCTTTTTTATCGCAACGTCCGTGTTTTTCATGTCCATAGCCGGCATCCTTTCTGTTTATTCTCATTTGCTGCTATCCGTAAAGAGA
>FR890477.1 GCA_000433415.1 Clostridium sp. CAG:448 | reverse complement strand
GCCGCTCTTCGTGTAAGTTTCCAGCATCCGCTCCGAGAGCAGCGCCATCCGTTCGGCGCGTGCATTTGGCGCCTCCCGGGGAAAGAAGGGAAAGGCGTCGGCACAGAGCTCTTCCCGGATCTGCGCCGCCAGCGCCGCCTCGCCCGGGTGCGGCAGATCGGTCTTGTTGACGAAAAGAAAGGTCGGAATCCCGTTTTTCCGGAGCAGATCCCAAAGCGTGCGGGTGTGCGGCTGTACGCCGTCGGTCGCGCTGATCAAGAGGATGGCGCAGTCCGGAATGCACATGGCGCGTTCCGCCTCGGCGGAGAAATCGACGTGCCCCGGCGTGTCTACTAAGATGATCTCGGTTTCGCCGACCGTCAGCCGCGCCTCTTTGGCGCAGACCGTGATGCCGCGCTCCCGTTCGACGGCATCGGTGTCCAGATAGGTGTCCCCGTGATCCACCCTGCCCGGCGCACGGATGCTGCCGGCAGTGTACAGAAACGCCTCGGAAAGCGTGGTCTTTCCCGCATCCACATGGGCGAAAATGCCCACGACCAACCGATCCGTCATCCGCTGTCCCCTCCTTTCTTTTTTCTTTGATTTGTATCATCATTGTACTACAAAACGCGCAAAAAGTCAAGCAGTGGGCGCCGGATGAGAAATTTTCCCGATTTGCGGCGGCATACTTGACAGGGCGGTGCGGATATGATACAATAGAGGTGTCCTTTGGCGGGAAGCGTTGACCGCCGGACGGAGAGAGATTGCGCAGAGGAGTGAGCGGAGTTTGAACAGAAATCTGCCCGTGCGTTGCCTGACGGCGGCGGCTTTCGGTGCGGCGGCTGTCGTGTTTGCCCTGACCGTCGGGTGCCCGGTTGCGCGTCTGTTCCGTTTCCCCTGTCCCGCCTGCGGCGTGACGCGGGCATGGTGCGCGCTCTTTGGCGGACAGGCGGCGCTTGCGTTCCGTTATCATCCGCTGTTCTGGCTGTTTCCGGTCATTCTCGGGCTGTATCCCGCAGGGGAGCGGCTTTGCGCACGCATCGGCAGGCGCAGGTGGAACGGGATGCTTGTCGGCATCGCCCTGCTTTGCTTTGCGGTCTATCTGGTACGCATCTTTTTGTGGAAGAGCGGCGCGCTGCCGTATTTTCCGGCATAAGATAAATCAAGGCACCGCCGGCTCTCTGTTGCGGTGTGTCACAAATCGGAGGAATTTTCTATGGATTTCAAAATGATCGACTACTACTTCATCAACAACAAGGATCGCTTCCCGGCGGAGAAAATTCCGCTGATCAAGCAGAAGATCCATGAAATTGATGTCAGAACCGGCGGAACCATGACTGATGCCGACATCATTACCGTGATGGACGCCGTGCAGACCAAAACACCGACCAACATGCTCCTGATCTCCATTTTCCTGGGTGGATGGGGCGTCGACCGCTTCATGATGGACGAGGCCGGTATGGGTGTGCTCAAGCTTCTGACCGGCGGCGTGTGCGGCGTGCTCTGGCTCGTGGACGTCATTCAGATTTCGGGGAAAGTACGTGAAGATAACTTCAATAAGCTGATGGCTGCGCTCAGCACGCTCTGAGCTGTTCTGAGCAGCTCAGTTGGATCTGAGGAGTCAGTCTCTGCCCGCCGTGTGTGCCGCCTGCCGGTGCGCCGGCGGGCAGACGTCTGCTCTGCGGAAAAGATTGGATTCCAGAATCCCCAGATACATGTCCCGCGCAATGCTCCTTGCCTCCGCCTCCGGCATCCGGTCCGCGATCGAGATGTTGATCACCCCGAACAGCCCGTTGCACAGAAGCGCCGCGGTCTGCTTGATGGGGAAGCGCGGCGCAAGGCAGGTGTGCCGGCGCAGATAATCGTCCACGCTGGCAAAAACGTTGTTGAAAAAAACGGAGTACAGATAGGGATTCTCCTGCGCCGTGGTGTGGGAAAAGAAGGCGTAATTGTCGTAGAACAGGCAGAGAATCGCCTCAATCAGATTGATATAGCCCTTGATCCCGTTGCCGGCGGGGTTGTTTTTTTTCTGCAGTTCATGATAGTCCCGGCTCGCCTCCAGGATGTAGTCCGCAAACATTTCCTCAATGAGCGCGTATTTGTCCTCGTAGTGCACGTAAAAGGTGATGCGGCTGACCGTCCCGCGGCGGCACAGCTCCGCAACCGTGATCTTTTCAAAGGGCGTCTTTTGCAGAATGTCGATCAGCGTCGATTTGATGTTCTTTTTGGTCTTGATAATCCGTTTGTCTTCCATGCGTCCTCCCGTCCGACGGCACAGCGGGAAGATAACTGACACTTTGCCCGCATGTGTCATTGCAATGTATACGTCGTGTGTGTTATTATAACATATGTAAAAGTAAAAGTCAAGGTATTGCTTCGTTGCCACGCTTTTTTTGAGGCAACGGCTTTGTTTACCTGTTTTGAAAGTTTGAAAGATGGAGTGAAAGAATGGGAACATATAAAATTATTACCGACACCTCGTGCAATCTCCCGGCAAAACTGTTGGATGCGGCAGATGTACAGATGGTTCCGTTTTCCTTTTACCCGCGAGACAACGAGAACATGCAGATGCACTGCACCGACATCGCGAATTTCGACGGCAAGGCGTATTATGACGACATCCGGAAGGGCAATCTTTACAACACCTCGCAGATCTCCCCGCAGGCGTGTGTGGACGTCATTGCCCCGTTTGCCGCGCAGGGGATGGATGTGCTCTACATTTCCATGTCCTCCGGCATCAGCGGCGCGTACAATTCGTCCCTGACCGCAAAGCGGATGCTGGAAGAGGAGTACCCGGACCGCCAATTCGTCATGTTCGACACCCGCGCGGCGTCCCTGGGGGAGGGAATCGCCGTGCTCCGCGCCATCGAATACCGGGACAGCGGGATGTCCCTTGCGGACACCTGCCGGGCGCTGAAAGAGGTGTGCGACCGGATCTATCAGGTGTTCACGGTGGACAGCCTGCGGCATTTGCAGCGGACGGGCAGACTGTCCGGCGCTGCGCGCGTCATCGGCACCCTCCTTAACATCAAGCCCATCCTGCGCAGCGACGAGAACGGGCAGATCATTACCGCGGATAAGGTGCGCGGCACCGAGCGTGCCCTGCGCGCGCTTGCCGAGCGGTATGACACCCTGGTCGTGCACCCGGAGGAGCAGATTGTCGGCATTGCCCACGCAGACAACCTGGCGGACGCGGAACGCCTGCGTGAGATGATCTGCGCCAACCGCCCGCCAAAGGAGGTCATGACGGTGTGCTACGAGCCCGTCACCGGCGCCCACGTCGGACCCGGCACGGTCGCGCTGTTCTTCCTCGGTGATACCGATGTCCGGTTCCATTGAGAGCACTGTTCCGCATTTTTGCCCGCGCCACTTGACAGGCGCGGGCAATTGCGCTATAATGGACGTGTTTTGGGGGGAGGAATGATATGCGAAATCTGTTCAGAAAAATGACTCCCGTGCGGATCATCGCATTGGGGTTTGCATTGACGGTGCTCATAGGGGCGGGACTGCTCCTTTTGCCGTGCAGCGTGCGTCCGGGCGTGTCTCTTTCCCTGATTGACGCCCTGTACACCTCCACCAGCGCGGTCTGCGTCACCGGTCTGATTGCCGTGGATGCGCACGATACCTTCACGCCGCTGGGGCAGTGTATCCTCGGCTTGCTGATTCAGATCGGCGGACTGGGCGTGACCGCGGTGGGCGCAGGCGTGATTCTTGCCATCCGCAAGCGGATCAGCATCAAGGGGCGGACCCTTTTGCGCGAGGCGATGAACCTGGACTCCGGCAAGGGAATCGTTCATTTCCTGAAAAGTGTGCTGCTGACCACGCTGACCATCGAGCTTGCCGGCGCGTGCCTGAGCTTCCCGGTGTTTGTCAGGGATTATTCCGTGCCGCAGGCGATCGGCATCAGCCTGTTCCATTCGGTTGCCGCCTTCAACAACTCCGGGTTTGACATCCTGGGCGGTATGCGGAATCTGACGCCGTACCGGGATGACGTGCTGCTCAACCTGGTCACAAGCGCGCTGATTATTTTGGGCGGCATCGGTTTTCTGGTTATCCGCGAGGTGCTGGAGAAGCGGTTTTGCTGGAAGCGTTTTTCCATGCACACCAAGGTGGTGCTGTCGGTCAGCGCCGTGCTGACGCTTGCCGGCACGCTGCTCTTAAAGCTGACCGAGCGCGGAAATATCAGTTGGTTGGGCGCCTTTTTTCAGAGCGTGACCGCACGCACCGCCGGATTTTCCACCTACCCGCTCGGCGGTTTCTCCAATGCGGGACTGGTGGCCATGATGGTTCTGATGTTCATCGGCGCCTCCCCCGGATCCACCGGCGGCGGCATCAAGACCACAACTTTTTTTGCCGTTCTGCAGGGCATCCGGTCCGCCGCGACCAACCGTTCGGAAAAGGCGTTCCGTTACACCCTGCCTGCCGACGCATTCCGCAAAGCGTCGGTCATTGCCTCCATCGGGCTGTTTCTGGTGGCGGGGAGCACCTTCGTGCTGCTGCTTTTGGAGCCGCAGCTCGCTTTGCGGGACGCGCTGTTTGAAATGGTGAGCGCCTTCGGTACGGTCGGGCTTTCCACCGGCATCACGCCGGGACTCGGGGTTGCCGCCAAACTGCTTTCCATTGTGATGATGTATATCGGCAGACTCGGACCAATGACCATTGCGACCGTTTGGTACTTCTCCCGCGGCGAGCGTGTGCGCTTCCCGGAGGGAAATATCGCCATCGGCTGAGCGCCGCAGTGTCTTGTGCGGGAAACGGAGAAGGGAGAAGAATATGAAAAACAATCAGAAAAAGAACAAGAATACATACGGCATCCTGGGGCTTGGGCGGTTCGGCTATGCGCTTGCCATGGAGCTTGCCGCGGCGGGTGCCGATCTGTTGGTGCTGGACCGCGACGAGGAGAAGGTGCGGGAACTGCGTGAGTACACCGAAAACGCCTATGTCGTCCGCAACCTGGACAAAAAGACCCTGGCGGACTGCGGCGTTGCGGACTGTGACGTTGCGGTGGTGTGCATCGGCTCACAGATGGACACCTCCATTCTGACCACACTGCACCTGGTCAGCCTGGGCGTTCCCCACGTCATTGCCAAGGCGGCAAGCGCCGAGCAGGGGGAGATTCTGGAAAAGCTGGGCGCGGAGGTGGTCTACCCCGAGCGCGACATGGCAATCCGCCTGGCGCACCGCATGGAAACCTCCCGGATGCTGGATTTCATCCAGCTCAGCGAACAGTTGAACATTTCCAAGCTTGTCATCCCCGAAAAAGCGGTGGGAAGCAGCGTGATGTCCGCCAACCTGCGTGCGAAATACGGGGTCAACATCATTGCGATCGAAACCGGCGGCAAACTCCGGGTGTCGGTCGATCCGAACTACCTGTTCCAAAGCGGCGACATTCTGTTTGTTGCCGGAGATAAGGATTCCCTGAACAGGCTTTCCACTTGGGCGTGAGCGGAAAAAGGGAAAATAAAGAAACGGGAGCACCGACGTTTTGTCGGCTGCCCCCGTTTTTCTGTCTTTTGCGTCAATCGCAAAGG
>FR890476.1:28150-31488 GCA_000433415.1 Clostridium sp. CAG:448 | reverse complement strand
CTGACCGCCGGAAAGCTCAAACGGAGATTTGCTGAGCGAAGCGGCGTCAAGGCCGGTAAATCCGGCGGCTTCACTGACCCGTGCGCGGATTTCTTCTTCCGACAGTTTCATATTTTTTGGACCGTATGCAATGTCCTTTTCCACCGTCTCTTCAAAAAGCTGGTATTCCGGATATTGCATGACCAACCCGACACGAAAGCGCACCTTCGCGATTTCCTTGGGTTTTTGCCAAATGTTCACCCCGTCAAGCAAAACCTCTCCCTCGGTCGGTTTTTCCAGACCGTTGAGCAGTTGTACCAGCGTGGATTTTCCGGATCCGGTGTGACCGATAATACCCGTGATACGGTTGCGCTCTATGGATGCATTGATATGGTTCAATGCGCGTATTTCATAAGGCGTCCCCTTGCCGTAGACAAAGGAAACATCCTTCAGTTCCAGTACAGCCATGCGTCCATTGTTACCTTCCGTTTCCGCATTTTTTTGTTTGGATTGCCTGCGCAATTGCCCTGGCGCATCCGTCGACGGATGTCAGATCACCGGAGAGTGTCCAGCCGTCCCGTTTGAGCCGGTGGCAAAGTGCGGTACACTGCGGCGTTTCAAGTCCTGCGCGGGCAAGGAGTGCCGGTTGTGAAAAGACCTCTCCGGGCGTTCCGCTGATCAGTACTTCGCCGTCGTTGAGAACCACAATCCGATCCGCGCGTGCCGCTTCTTCCATATAGTGAGTGATGGTGATAACCGTAATTTTTTCCTCGCGGTTGAGGCGTTCCACCACGGAGAGCACCTCTTCACGTCCGATCGGATCCAACATGGCGGTGGATTCATCCAAAATCATACATGCCGGCTTCATTGCCAACACGCCCGCAATGGCAACGCGCTGTTTCTGACCGCCGGAAAGCCGGTGCGGCTCATGCTGCGCGTATTCGGTCATACCGACGGCACGCAGCGCATCGTCCACCCGCTTGCGCAGATCCGCCCGCGGGACTCCGAGGTTTTCCGGGCCAAACGCCACATCCTCTTCCACAATGGTGGCAACCAACTGGTTGTCCGGATTCTGAAAAACCATACCGACCTTGCGGCGGATTTCATACACCTGATCGTCTGTGATATTTTCGTCCGTGATATCCACGCCGTCGATCAGAACCTGTCCGCTCAGATGATCGAATTCCTCAATCATGGTGATGATTCTTGCAAGAGTGGACTTTCCGGATCCGTTATGTCCGATGATGGCAACATATTCGCCCTTTTCCACGGAGAGATTCAGATCCTGCAATACGGGAACAGGGGTTCCGTCGTCGCCCTCGTAAGAGAAAGAAAGATTTTTTATCTCGATAAATGCCATTTGCTCACTCCTTATACCAGCGTGTGCTTGCGCCGCACGGGAGAATCAGACCGCTTCCCGTGACGCGCAGACCGAGCTCTCCTGCTTCGGCATGTCCGCCATGGACGGGGGCAAGGCGGCGTTCCAGCATGTACTGCATCGTCATCGGAGAGAGTCCGGTCGTATAGGAATTGACCAGGAAAAAGAGCGGATTTTCGGAGAGAAGTCCGGCACAAAACCCGATCAGGTCGTCGATGCAATCCTCCAGTTTCCAAACCTCGCCGCCCGGACCTCTTCCGTAAGAAGGAGGATCCATGATAATTCCGTCGTAGTGATTACCGCGCCGCAGTTCTCTTTCCACGAATTTTTTGCAATCGTCCACAATGTAGCGGATAGGCGCCGCCGAAAGTCCGCACAGAGCGGCATTTTCTTTTGCCTGCGCGACGATTCCCTTTGCGGCATCGACATGGACGACATGCGCTCCGGCAGCAGCGGCGGCAACGGTCGCGCCACCCGTGTATGCAAACAGATTGAGCACGCGGATGGGCCTGCCGGCATCTCGGATCAGTCCGGAAAACCAATCCCAGTTTACCGCCTGTTCTGGAAAAAGACCGGTGTGCTTGAAGCCCATCGGACGCAGCAGAAAACGCAGTTTTCCGTACGATATCTGCCATTGCTCCGGCAATTTATTTTTGATCCAACTGCCGCCGCCGGTTGCGGAGCGTCTGTATATGCCGTCCGCATGCTTCCACGCGGGATGCACGGCGGCACCCTTCCAGATGATCTGCGGATCCGGACGGATCAGGATATAATTCCCCCACCGTTCCAAACGTTCGCCGTCCGAGGCGTCCAGCAGTTCATATTCTTTCCATTGATCAGCAATCCACATTTTTGATTCCTCTGACTTCTTCTATTTGAGGTTATAATAAGCCGCAAGCGGTGAGCATCCCGTATGGGCATGGCAAACCGCAATGGCAAGCGCGTCTGCGGTGTCATCCGGTTTGGGCGGTTCCTTGAGGCGAAGCAGGGACGTCACCATGGTGATAACCTGCTTTTTATCGGCACGACCGTATCCTGCGACTGCCTGTTTGACCTGCAGTGGGGTGTACTCAAAAAGCGCAACATTTTTCTGCCTGCCCGCAAGCAGGATAACGCCGCGCGCCTCTGCGACTCGGATACCGGTCGTGATATTGGTGTTGAAAAACAGCTCTTCAACCGCGATCTGTTCGGGGTGGTAGGTATCAATCAACTGTATCATCCCCTGATAAATTGCGGCAAGACGGTCCTCCGTTTTCATTCCTGCGGGTGTTTGCAGAGATCCGTAACCGATCACGCGAAATTTGGATCCGCTGTAATCCAGAACCCCCCACCCGACAATGGCGAGTCCGGGGTCAATTCCCAATATGATCATCCGTTTCCTCCGGTTCCTTTTTGTATATGCATTCGTATACAGGCTACATTATAGCACGCTTTCTCTCACAAGTCAAACAAAATTTTTTCTAAAACAAGTTTTTGAAAAAAATACATGAAAATTCGTTTACAAAATCGGTTTTGTATGGTATACTGTTATATATACATTTTTTTGCCACCGACGGGAACTTTTTCCTGCCGTGCACGTCTGTAGAAGCCGTGCACGGCTGTAGAAAAGAAAAGGAGCGTGAATCCGCAATGAAAATTCTGGTATTGCGGCCGGATGACTGCGTAATCTTAAAAAAGCCGCACCCGTGCGGCGGGCATCGGTTCCGGATTGTCCGGGTCGGTGCGCGTGTACGTCTGCTCTGTCTGGAGTGCGGCAGAGATTTGGAAATGGACCGTGTCAGACTGGAAAAGGCGGTCAGGGAGCGGATTGCCGCGCAGGATGCCGCAAGCGAAACAAAGGCGTAAAAGGTCCTGTTGCAGAAAGCCGCCCGGCGGTCGGTATATAAGCGTTAAAAACATATGGAGGAGAAACGAAAAATGAGCGAAGCAGAAAAAAATCAGGCGCACGCAGATGCGGCGCCGGAGGCAAAGAACGCTGCAC
>FR890476.1:17896-28105 GCA_000433415.1 Clostridium sp. CAG:448 | reverse complement strand
CCGGCAGACAAGCCTTTGCCGACCGGTTTTCGCGGAAAGTTACGTGCGATCTGGAAGGAGTACGGATACCTGTTGTTAGCAGCCGGCATTCCCGCAATGCTGATGTATCTGATCTACCTTGCACGCGGGGTGTATCCGTTCGGAAACAGTTGCGTGCTGGTGCTGGACCTGAACGGACAGTATGTGTACTTCTATGAAGCGTTGCGCAATGCCGTCTACGGGGATCAGAGCCTTCTGTATTCCTTTTCCCGTGCGTTGGGCGGCGAATTCATGGGAATATACGCCTACTATATTGCCAGCCCGTTTTCTTATATTGTCTGTCTGTTCCGCCAGAAAGATATCCTGGAGGCACTTCTGTTTATTTTCCTTCTGAAAACCGCCATCTGCGGTTTCACAATGGGATATTATCTGCACCGGACGACCCTGTTTGAAATCGGGCGCAGAAAGAACGGACTGCTCCCGGCGGACGGTATCGTGGTGCGCAACCGAATCGGTATTGTCGGATTTTCCATTCTCTATGCGCTGACCTCTTATGCAGTGGTACAGCAGCACAATTCCATGTGGATTGACGCTGTGATGTGGCTGCCGATCGTAACGCTCGGAATCGAAGATCTTGTGCGTTATGGCAAGTACAAAAAGTTTGTGTTCTTCCTTGCGCTGACGCTTCTGAGCAACTTCTATATCGGTTACATGGTATGTCTGTACGTTGCCTCATACTTTTTCTTCTACGTATTCGGCTTTAAGAAGGACAATTACAACAATCCGAACGGGGAGACCAATCATACGCTGAAGTCCTTTGTCCGCATTGCCGCATTTTCTCTGCTGGCAATCGGGATTTCCTGCATCATCATCTTTACTGCCTACTATTCGCTGCAATTCGGAAAAAATACCTTTTCCAATCCGAGTTGGGAGTTTGAGCAACGGTTCAATCTTCTGGATCTGTTCTATAAGTTCCTGCCCTGCTCTTATGACACCGTTCGTCCTGCCGGGTGGCCCTTCGTCTATTGCGGCGTACTGACGTTGCTGCTTGTTCCCGCCTTCTTTGCCTCTGACAGACGCGGCATTCGTGAAAAAATCGCATACGGATGCATGATTCTGTTCTTCGTGCTCAGTTTCAGTATCAATACGCTTGACCTTATCTGGCACGGATTCCAAAAGCCGAACTGGCTGAACTATCGTTACAGCTTCATGCTGTGCTTCATTCTGATCGTCATTGCTTATAAGGCGTATACGGATTTGCGGTATATCAATAAGAATGTAATGCTGATCACTTCCGCCGTGATTGCCGCACTGATCATCGTCATGCAGAAAATGCCGGAATATGAGAAGCACACGATCAATGAAAAACTGACCGCCACCTACTCCGATTGGGGACCGTTTTGGATGCCTCTGATTCTGATCGGCGTTTATTTCGCGCTGATCTGCCTCTTGTGCAGAACAAAAAACCGAGAGCGGATCGCGGCAATCCTTGTGTTCTTTATCTGCATTGAGACCTTTATCAACGGTCTTTGCGAGATCAACGCACTGGATGACGATGTGGTGTATACCAAGCATTCCTACTATACGGACTTCATGGAAGAATTCCGTCCGATTACCAAGGCATTGAAGGATTATGACCCGACCTTCTACCGGATGGAAAAGACCTACCACCGTAAGATCAATGATAATATGGCGCTCGGAATCCGCGGTTTTTCCAACTCGACCTCCACGCTTAACAAGGATACCATCAAGTTTTTGGAAACCATGGGATATACGTCAAAGTCACACTGGTCCAAGTATATCGGCGGTGAACCGGTGGCGGATTCCCTGCTCAATGTCAAATATATCATTACCGACCGCGATATGTCTCCGTACTACGGAAGCCCCGTGCTGGACAAAGACGATTTTTCCAACCAGGATGACAAGTACTGGATTTATCTGAACCAGTATGCGCTTTCCATCGCTTTTGCTTCCGATGCGCGCATGGAGAAATTCAATACCGCCAATTATGCCACTCCTTTTGGGCGGCTGAATGCGATGGTAACGGCAATTCTCGGGGAAACCGATACGGTTGAGATTTTCAAGCCCGCGACATTGATTGCGACAACGACGACCAACGTTGATCAAACGGTATCTTCCAAACACAAAAAGTATACCAAAACCGACAAGGATAAAGAAGCATATATCAATTACACGTATGAGGTCCCCTGCACCAATATTTCGGTTGAGCAGATCCATGAAGCAATTCTTGCGCAGATCGGATCCGGCTACAGTCAGTTTGACTTGGGCAGCATTCTTTCGGAAGAGTTGCAGACGCAGCTGCCGGATCAATGTGAGGGCATCGATGCTTACAGATCCGGAAGCACATCAACGCCGTATCTCTTCTTTACGCTCCGTGCAAAGAAGAACAATGCCGCGCAGGTATATGAAGACGTCAACGCTTGGTTTGGAAACTATGTAACCGATCTGAAAGTGCAGTATCCAGCACTTGCGGATGCGGCTGTTTCCGTCGAGCGTTCCGGTGATTACCTGTTCTGTGCGGTTCTGCCGACGGATGCAAACCAGAAGGCTGTGGAGACGCTGCGGGAGCAGACGCGGAATTACGGACTCTATTTCTACTATGATACCGATTATATCCGCGATTGCAAAATCACAGTGACCGGAACAACCGCTTCGGAAAGCGATCTGACATTCGGTTCGGAAATGCGGAGACTGATGACATTGGGCTACCCGCAATCCAATGAGGTCAGCGTCCGCGTCAAGCTGACGGATGACGACTATCCGAATCTTTATGTGCGCGACTCCCAGGAAAGTTATGTATACTATATCGATTGGGAAGTTTTCCGGGATGCATTTGAACGGATCGGCGAGGTACAGATCAAGCTGGACGATCAGTTTGAGGAGCATCACCTGACCGGAAGCATCAACACCAAGAAGAACAATCAGCTGATCATGACGTCTATTCCTTACGACCAGGGATGGAACATTTATGTGGACGGCAAAAAGGTTGACATCACGGGACTTGTGAAGCTTGGAAATGACAAGTACGAGGAAGACAAACTTGTGGAGGAAACCGGTCATGCATTGATCGGATTCTATATCGGAGAAGCGGGCGAACACCGGGTGGAATTCAAATATGAGCCAAAGGCACTTGTGATGGGCAGGACGATTACGTTGCTTTCGTTGCTGGTGTTCGTATTGCTGATCATTTTCGGAAAGTATCTGCGTAAGATTTCGGTGGTCAAAAAGTACTTCTGTGTTCCGGACGCACCGTTGCCGCTTCCCGAACCAGCACCTGCGGAAAATGCCGGAACTGCCGATACAGATGCGGGGGCGTCTGAGGAAACGCCGCCGGATACGCAGAAAAAAGCGTAACGAACGGCAATCACACAAAGGAGACAAACAGCATGTTTTACTATCTGAGCGGAACGCTTGCGCTTGCGGCACCGGGACTTGCCGTGGTGGATGTGGGCGGTGTCGGGTATAAGCTGACAATCAGCGAAAACACCTACGCCGCACTCCCCCGCCGCGGTTTAACGGATGCTGCCGCACCGGGCGTGAAGCTGTATACCTATATGGCTGTCAGAGAGGACGATATTGAATTGTTCGGATTTGCGTCCGAAGCGGAGCTTTCCTCTTTCCGGATGCTTTTGGGCGTTTCCGGTGTCGGACCGAAGGCTGCCATGGCGATACTGTCCATCCTGACACCCGAAAAATTTGCACTGGCTGTCTGTATGGAGGACCGTAAGGCAATTGCCAAGGCGAGCGGAATCGGTCCCAAAACAGCCGCCCGCATTGTCCTGGAACTGAAGGATAAGCTGCAAAAACAGTTTGCGGCAGATGCGGGCGACCTGCCGGATGCGGAAGAGGCGGAATTTGTCGCGGCAACAGGCGGCAAGGGCAAGCTGGCAGAGGCGCAGGATGCCCTGCTTGTATTGGGATATACCCGGCAGGAGGCGGTCCATGTGCTCAAGTCGATTCCCGTTGATCAGATGAGCGTGGAGGACATTATCAAGGAAGCGCTCAAAAAAATGATGTAAGAGGAGGCGGTTTTGCATGGATGAACAGGAATTTGACTTTGAAAATCGCATTCTTTCCACCTTTTACACCGCACAGGATCAGGAGATAGACACGGACCTGCGTCCCAAAAAACTGACGGATTACATCGGACAGGACAAGGTAAAAGAAAATCTGAAGGTGTATATCGATGCCGCGAAATTGCGTGGAGATACGCTGGATCATGTTTTGCTCTACGGCCCCCCCGGACTTGGGAAGACTACGTTGTCCGGTATCATTGCCAATGAATTGGGTGTCAATATCCGCATTACTTCAGGACCTGCAATCGAGAAGCAGGGGGATTTGGCGGCGCTTTTGACCAACCTGTCGGAAGGAGACGTACTCTTTATCGACGAAATTCACCGCCTTAACCGTTCGGTTGAGGAAATTCTGTACCCGGCGATGGAAGACTATGCGTTGGACATTATTATCGGAAAGGGACCTGCTGCGCGCAGTATCCGGATTGATCTGCCGCATTTTACGCTGATTGGTGCGACGACACGCGCCGGACAATTGACAACCCCTTTGCGTGACCGTTTCGGCGTTCTTTTGAAGTTGGAGCTGTACACCCCAGAACAGCTCGCTACGATTGTCAGCCGCAGTGCGGGAATTTTGGGCTTCCCTATTGCACCGGACGGTGCATATGAGATTGCATCCCGTTCCCGCGGGACACCGCGTATTGCAAACCGCCTGCTCAAACGTGTACGTGATTTTACACAGGTGGAAGGGAAAGACGTCATTGATTCTGCGATTGCCTCCTATGCGTTGCAGAAGTTGGAGATCGACCGGCTCGGGTTGGATAACACCGACAGAAGTATGCTTCGCACGATTATCAAATTCTATGACGGCGGTCCGGTTGGCTTGGATACGCTTGCCGCAACGATCGGTGAGGAATCGGTTACCATTGAGGATGTTTACGAGCCGTACCTGATGCAGATCGGTTTTCTGAACCGTACACCGCGCGGCAGATGCGCGACCCGCCTTGCTTATGAGCACCTGGGAATTCCCTTCCCACGCTCTTCGCGTGGAGCCCCTGCCGATAGCGGACAGGTTGCACTGTTTGATACGGAAGATTCATAATCGGATACGGAGCTGTAAAAAAGTCCCAATAAAAAGCATCCGGGAGTTGAAAGATTCTCGGATGCTTTTTGTTGGGTTCTCAGTCAATCGTTGGGGTGGAAAATACAATAAGAATTGAGCATATCCGATACCTTTCTGATCATGTTCGTGTGGAAACTTACATGATATCAGATTTTTTCGGATATGCTCGTTCTTTTTTTGTTTCTTCACCTATTGCGGAAAATGCCCCCGACTTTACTATAGGCTCTGGCTTTTTGCTGTTCACGGATTGCCGCACGAAAAGCAGACGGAATAATCACGGGGGCGCAGTTTTCCATACATTATTTCATTTCTCTGGTCAAAAGGTCGAAGCTTACGCCGCCCAGATGGGGAGCAGATTTTTCAAGCGCGCCCTTGGCACCGTCAAAATATTTTTTACCGATGGACTCGGTTTGCAGGGTTGCGGACATCTGTTCAACCGTGATGGCATCTGTGTTTCCGTTTTCCTCGTGGAATGTTACAACAATCTCGATGTTCTCTGGCGCAAGCTGACTTAAGTAAACATAACGGTAGGAGCCGGTTTCTTCGCGGATCGCATAGGTAACGGTTGCATTTTCAAGCTTACAGCCCTCATGGTAGACCTCGATTTTCACAGAGGCGTTGCTTCCCTTCTTTGCAGATGCAAGGAAAGAAATCTCCACCTGATCGCCGTTTTGTAGACCGGTCACTGCACCGGTGTGGTTAGCGGTATTGGTTTTTGCCGTCATGGGCAGACTCTCGACATTGATATGCGAATGGAACGGAACTAAGTAAACGGTTCCCTCCCACTTTCCGTCGGATGTAACGGATTTCAGAAGACCCTCGTTATCCGCGTCGCCAACCTGTACGATATTGTAGGAACTGCTGCCCTGACGGACCCCCATTGTGCTGATGGTGCCGCCGGTATAACCGGGACGGGGCAGATTCTTTTGCGCAAGTTTCTGCGTTGCAGCCTGTTCCGCAGCCAGTTGCTTTTCGCTGAACCAAAGGTTGTTGATGCAGCGCACACCGTTTTTCCAGAGGTACTCCAACTGCTTCAGTGCCCCTCTTGAGGAGATCGACAGTGAACAGTACTCGCCGAGCTCAATGGATTTGTGTCCGGACCGATGGGCGACCGCAATGAAATTGGTTTTATCATTTATAAACATCCCGTACCGGGTTGCACCGAAGGCAGTGCCGGCGGACATGACAACATCAATGGGGGACAGACGTGTGTCCGCTTCTCCAAGGAAGCCGGAGACCGCATCGCCTTCCGGAATCTGGTGTGCGGTAATGGCTTCGGGCGGGAATCCTGCAAGCATGGTTTCGCGATAAGCTTCCATAATGCGTTTGTTGACAATGTAGCGGTTGTACAATGACCATTGCTGGAAATACTTGCCGCTGTATTTGTCCCAATCGCCGCGTTCTCCGAACGCGCCGTCGCGCGGCGGGTCGATTTCGTCCGCATTCGCAAAGGGTGTGCCGAACAGCCGGTTGATATTTTCGACTGAGCCGTACTGTTCCAGCAGATAGGAAGCGAATCCTTTGACCATGTTGATATTGTAGTCACCAATGGAACCGGCAACATTGATTTCATGCTCGTGAACCGGCGAAATGCCGACCAGCCGTTCCGGAATGCCCTCTGCTCCGCGGAACGTTGCAGACATGCCGCGCACATAATCGCGCAACGGCAGAAGGCGCAATTTGGCGAGGTCAATGTTGGCGTCAGCATAAGTGCCGATGTAGAATTCCGATCCGATCTCCAGATATGTGGAGGTATTATTGTCTCTGCCGATGGAGGCATAAAGCGGGTTGCCGTCTTCGTCCTTATAGGAAGAGAGCCTTGCCAGCGATTCGATTTTGTTCCAGCGGTGCGTGAAGCACGGTTCAAGCAGCGTGTTCCCTTCCGTTCTGTAAGCGTCGCGCTGACCGTCTAAGCCGCCAAAGCGCCAGTCGTCCAGTGTCGTGTTATTCAGCGCCTCTTCAACCGTCTGCCCGTTCGCGGATGCCTGCAGGACTTTTCCCAGCGCACCGCAACCGAATTCGACGCGCAGATGGCGGAAGATCATATGATCCACATAACCGGAATCGTTATCCTCTGCCAGGTTGGAATAGAATACATTTTCGCGGAACCCGACATCCACAAGATTTCCCCAGACATTTTCACTGTAATCGTAGATGGTCACAAAGGACTGATTTTCAGTATCTGCCGCTTTTTTCAGCGTGACGATATATTTTTCGCCGAAATTGGCGGACGGGTAAACGCCGCTTGCATTTGCCGGCAGTTGAATACCGATATTTTCCAGTTGCATCTCGGCGGCATTGCCTTCGTATGCGCAGTTTTTCTGTGTGAAATAAAGAATAATGTGATCCGGTTTTGTATCGTTTTCACGTACAGAAAGAAGAATGGAATCCTCTTTTGCAAAAGAGCAATCCAAACGGCATGTTTTGTAGACACTGCCGTCCCGCAGTGAGCAGAAGGACATCCACAGATAACCGTCCTGATCGGTTGCGGCGGAGGTGATCAGGAGCACCTCATCCGCCACATCCGGCAGAAAATGTCCGGTTGCGATCACATACGGCGCGGCGATGCGGCTGTCCGGGGCGATCTCTGTACGGAGTGTTCCCCAGGTATCAAAGATGCGCACCTTTCGCGCGGCTTTGTACTCATTCAGGTAGGGCGCCGTTGCGATGACGGTGTTCTGTGTGCCCTCATGGCTGTATGTACCGGCAGCAACCTGAACACCGCCGGTGACGCGGGAGTCAAAGGCAAGAAACTGCGCAATGCATGCCTGGGAACGGTTATAGACGCGTACAAGCGTGTGATTGTTTTCATTTCTGCCCTCTCCGGCAACCAAAGCGGGTCCCTCCTCCACACCGTCAACACGACCGAGCGCATTCCGGTACACGGAAGTCTGGAGTCCGAGATTCAGATCGGGTGCGTTATAGAAGGAGGCGGTATGTGCTCCGTCCGTGACAAGATCCGGCAACTGAATAAAGGCGTTTGCGATTTCTTCCTCATTGGCATCGATCAGATACAGATAGAGCGCCTCATAGGTATAGCAGTCGTCAAACAGGTCAAGAGGAATCTGCGTCCCTTTATAAAAGAGCACAAGACGGTTATCGTAAACCGCAAATGCCATTTGCATGGAGTTGGCGATTTCAAACAGGTTATTTCCTGTGACGATCTTCCCGGTTGCCTTGGCAACCAATGCAGGGTCAACAGTCAGCGTTCCGTTTTCTTTGGTCACCAACGGAGAATCCAGCGCCTGAAAATCACCGTTTTGATAGATCCGGTTTGCGTCCAACGCAATTGCAATCGCGCCGGTGTCTTTGAGTGCTTTATCGATTGCCGGACGATTGAGGTAGTCGGAATAATCGGGACCCGTGCCGGTCTGATAGACTTTTGAGGGCGAATTCGATTCTTCCTCGCCTGTCTGGGCAGAGGTTGTTTCCTCTGATTCGGTACCCGGGACGGTTTCCGTTGGTTCTTCGGACATCTCAATCGTATCCGGTATTGTGGTTTCCTCCCCCTCATTCTCACGGCTTCGGCAAGACATCATTGTAAAAAACAGAACAGTAACGCAAAGGACGGTCAACAGCTTACATAACAGGTGTTGCTTTTTCATCTTGGATGGCTCTCCTTCTCACATATTTTATTGTGGTGTAGCAAACAAACGGGCTTTGCCGCCCGAACAGTCGAGAGAAAACGGATTCAGATTTCGGCTTTTTTGATTCTTTTTTTCATTTTCCGCAGATCGCGGAGCATCCGGAAGGAATCGGAAAATACGTGAACCTTGGATTCGCGGTGGTTGATAATCTTCACCGGCATCTCCATGATTTTCATTTTGTATTTGGTTGCCCAGAGAATCGCCTCAAAGTCAAACGCAAAGCCGTTGACTTCACAGCGTGGGAATATCTTGCGGACAGCTTCTTTTGTGAATCCCTTGCATCCACACTGCGAATCGGACAGGCGGAAACCGCCGGCGATACAGAGCACGCGGATGTAGGTTTTGGACGCAAGCTTGCGGATAAAGGTATATCCTTCGTAGCCGTCTTTGTTGATATTTCGCGAGCCGATTACCATGTCGGCGTCCGGGTTGGCAGCAAAGGTATCATAGAGCTGCTTGATCACATCGCATCCATACGCAAGATCGGCATCCGTAAACATGACAATATCACCAGTTGCTTCCAACATGGCGGTGCGCACTGCGGCGCCCTTTCCGCGGTTGTCTGGGTAGCCGACGACACGCACGCACGGCAGACCAAGCTCGCTGACAATCCTGTCGCACCCGTCCCGGCTGCCATCGTTGGAAAAGAGGATCTCGTAGTCCTCAAAATGTACGGACATATAGTCACTGAGCGTTTTTGCAGTATCCGCAATAATGCTCTTTTCGTTGTACATGGGGATACAAAGTGAAATTTTCACGGTTTTATACTTCCTTTCTGTATACGGAAATCTCAAAATCAATTTCTGTGGTCAGTGTCGTCAGTGCGGCGAGCTTTTCTCTGTCTGCCGGACCGGTCCGCCAGTAATAGGGCGTCATGGAAAAGAGCGCCGCAATGGAGGCTTGATCGGTGAGTGTGACGGAAAAGCAGGCATGCTTTTTGTCTGTGAGTGTCATAAAACGCGGCAGGTCAGCACGTGGAGTATTCAGGTAGGGATTTTCATAAATCGCCTTCTTGAGCCCGAGCAGATGCTTTTCTCCCGCACCTGCAACCAGAAGAATGCCGCCGGGTTTGAGAATACGGGCATATTCCGTCTCGGCACAAGGGGCAAAGACATTGATGACCGCGTCTGCGCAGGCATCCTGCAACGGGAGCGAAAAAACGCCGGCAACGGCGAATTTCGGCTGAAACCGCAGCGTCTGATTCGCTTTTGCCTGCTTTGCGGCGCGCTCGCAGGCTGCTTTGGAAAGGTCAAAACCGACAACGCGAAAGCCGTGTGCGGCAACTGTTTCTGCATAATAGCCCTCCCCGCATCCGGCGTCAATGACTGTTCCGTTCGCCGGTACATAAGCCGCAACGGTTTCGGCGATGGCATCAGCCGCCTGCCTGTAGTAGCCGCTTCGCAGAAAAGCGCTCCTTGCGCGGGCG
>FR890476.1:12303-17884 GCA_000433415.1 Clostridium sp. CAG:448 | reverse complement strand
GCGGACGGCTTCCTTGCTGTCCCCGCCGTTGCTTTGCGCGGACGTGGCAAGATTTACATACCCGCAGGAGGAAAAATCAAAGCAATGGCACCTTGCGCCATTGCAAAACAGGCTGTTTTCAACCTTGTGAAATGATGCGCCGCAAACAGGGCAACGAAAAAGTTCCACGGGAAATTCCGAATCTGTCAATCGTGACTCCTTTCTCTGTCCGTTTTGCGGACACGCAGCAATACTCATCTCACAGTATACAGGAAAAATTCCGATTTGTCAAGTAAAGAACAGCATTTTTTACAAGGTAGCGACATCAGATCAACAAAAAAGGGTGCCATATGCGGCACCGCTGTGACTCTCAGAAGAGCCTGTTCTTTTTTGCGTAGATCACGACCGCAGCCGCGGTGGATCCGCCGAGCAGTACGACGGCAACGGACAGGACGATTAAGATCGGTTCGCCGTGGGTTTCCGGGCTTTTTTTCTGTGCGGTTTCTGTCAGTGCGGGATTGTTTGCGGTCATTTGGCTGTCCCCCTCCGCGCTCACCCAGGGAAACACCGTGATACACAACAGAAGAACACATAAAAGAAATATCAAACATTTTTTCTTACGCATGACAAATTCATTCCTCCGGACACCGTAATGATACTTTCTTTGCAAAAGCGCATCTCTCCCGATCATTATACCATGCTTTTCCGGCTTTGCAAATGTAATAATTCGCCCTTTATTTGTAATAAATAGTTTTTGCAGACAATTTTAATGCTTTTTGTGGCGCATGGACGGATTGTTTTTTGCAACATCATGAAAAAGGATTGACAAGCACACGGAATTGCGGTATACTGGTAGACGTGAAACACATATTTCAGAATTGAGGTGATTGTCATGCCGAAAAACAATGTGCAAACAAAAAATTCCGGAAAATGGAGGGATGCCGACATTGCCCGCTGGGTTTTATTCGGTATTTTATGCCTTGCCGGTGCTGTTTTTCTCATTTGGAAAGCGCATTACGGATACGGGAACAGAGATGAATCCTTTTATCTGACCATCCCGAAACGTCTGGTACAGGGAGACGCCCTGATTGCCGGAGAATGGCATGTTTCTCAGTTGTCCGGATTTTTGCTTTACCCGTTGATGTATATCTACATGCTGTTCAATCCCTCCTTTGAAGGGGCAATCCTGCATTTCCGGATCTTTTATGTGCTGTTTCAATTGCTTTGCGCAGTGTTTCTTTTCTGGCGTCTGCAACGCATTTCAAAACCGGTTTCCGTTATTGCGCCGTTGTTTTTCATGCTGTATGCGCCGTTCAACATTATGGCGATGTCCTACAATTCCCTTGGTATCGGTTTTTTCGCCTTGGCGACGGTCACCTTTATTACGGTAAAGGACGGAATTTCCCTGCGGCGTCAGCTTTTGAATTACGCACTTGCGGGGGGATTTTTTGCCTGCGCGGTGCTGTGCTGCCCGTATCTGGCGGTTCTCTATTTCCTGTATCTGTTTGCTGTGCTCATTGCACAATTGGTGTACAGACTCAGGCACAAGGCTTGTGACCGGCAGTCGGTGCTCTCTTTTGTGACTCTGCTCGGACTGACCGCCGGTGTTGCGGTCATGGCAATGCTCTTCTTTCTTTTTGTCTTTACACGATCCTCCCCGTCCAAAGTGATTGCCGCGATTCCGCAGATCATGAACGACCCGGAGCACTCCAAGTTTTCCCTCTTGCCGACCCTGAAGAAATTCGGCAGATATGTGATCCGGAGCAACACGCTTGCCAAATGGTGCTACATTGCGACAGGTGTTTTGACGCTTGCGGCATTGTTTGACCGCAAGTCGCGCCACAGACGGGCAGTTTACTTTGTGCTTGCCGCCGCAGTAACCGTTGTGTACGCGCTGGGATTCCGGAAAAATCCGTATATCAATTATCTGATGATGCCGTTGAATCTTTTGGGACTGATTTCCTTCTTCCTTTGTGAAAAGCGCCCGTGGAAGGTGTTTCTTGCCATGTTTGTACCGACATTGCTGTACGCATACGCTGTGTCGGCGTCTTCCAACCAGGGCTTTTATGTGATTTCTTCCGTCTTTTCTGTCGGTTGTATCTGCAGTATTTACTTTATTTATTCGTTCCTTTCCGGCTACGACGGAAAGCAGGCACGCCTGTTCGGATGGGTCGCACAGGGTGCCGGGATTGTTGCATTTGCGGTTGTGTTGGTTTTTGCCATGCAGATCCGTGCAACAGACACGTTCTGGGACAGCGACGTGGCGGAATTGAATGTCAAAATCGAGTCCGGCGTCAACCGTGGGATTATTACCAGAGAATCCTTCAAAAACAGCAGTGACACGGCTTTGGCGGACACGGCGGATATCCGTGCGATTCCGGAGGGGAATGTGCTCTATTTCAGTAAGAATACCGCGTTGTACCTGATGGATGAGAAACGGAATGCCGCATTTTCTGCGTGGATGTCGATCGGCGATATGAAAAAAAGCCAGATTAACCGCGCACTGACCCGTCTGAAAGCGTATTACGAAATCAATCCGGAAAAGATCCCGGATGTGATTTATATCGATATGTCCAAAGAAGCCGATGCACAAAATGTACCGGAGCAGTTGGGATTGGAAGGAACTCTGACCAAATGCGGTTCCGGATATGTATTCTACCGCGAAGGAGGCAAAAAATGAAAAAGCAGAATGATGCGCCGCAGGAGAATTCGAAAGAGCCGATCACCGCAAGACGCGGACTGCCGGTGCTGTACATTATCATTCCCTGTTACAACGAGCAGGAGGTCCTTCCCATGACCGCTCCGATGTTCTCCGAGGAGATCGAAAAGCTCTGCCGTGCGGAACTGATTTCCCCGAAAAGCAAAATTCTGTTTGTGGATGACGGCAGCCGCGACCGGACCTGGGAGATTATTTCATCGCTTTCGGCGGAAAATCCGGTTTATACTGGCATCCGTCAAAGCCGCAACCGCGGGCATCAGAATGCGGTGCTTGCGGGACTGATGGAAGCAAAGGATCTTTGCGATATTACCATTTCCATTGACTGCGACGGACAGGACGACATCGGTGCGATGGAGGAGATGGTGCTTGCGTATCACGGCGGCAGTGAAGTCGTTTACGGTGTGCGCAGTTCGCGAAAGACTGATACCTTCTTCAAACGAACCACCGCACAGGGCTTTTATAAGTTTATGAACGCAATGGGCGCGGAGGTTGTTTATAACCATGCAGACTACCGTCTGATTTCCGCGCGCGTGCTGCAGGAATTTGCAAACTTCAAGGAAGTCAACCTGTTTTTGCGCGGCATGGTTCCGTTGGTCGGATTCCGCAGCAGCTCGGTCTATTACGAGCGCCATGAGCGCCTTGCCGGAAAAAGCCATTATCCTTTGCGGAAAATGATCGCTTTGGCGGTCAACGGTGTGACGAGCCTGAGCGTTAAGCCTTTGCGCCTGATTACTTCCATGGGGATCTTTTTTGCCTTCATCAGCTTTATCGGCGTTGTCTGGTCAATCGTATCCCATTTTATCGGTCAGACGGTTGCGGGATGGGCGAGTATTGTTTCCATTGTCTGTTTCGCAAGCAGTATTCAGTTGATCTGCCTGGGGGTAATCGGTGAGTACATCGGCAAGATCTATATGGAAGTCAAAGGACGTCCGCGTTATATTATCAGCGAAAGAACAAATGATCGGGATCAGGAACAGAAATAGTCCTGACAATTCCCTTCCGCTTCTATACAGAGAAAGCACAGAATGCCGCAAGTGGCTCTGTGCTTTTTTTCTTGTATTTTTTATTCGTTGGACGCTGATTGTTTCCTGACATCGTGGCGGTCCAGCTGCAACTGGATCAGCAAAATGACCATATAAACGATCAACCCCAGCATCAGATCGCCTAAGTAGTGCGCCACCATGCTGATAACCTCTGCCGCAGATGAGGGGGCACCGTACAAAGTGTCATACATCACACGACCGACAATGGCAGTCAAGGAAACAATGCCGCCGCCGACCAATGCCGCTGTCTGTAACGGATTGCGGAAGCAGAACAGTTTGCGGTACGGGAAAGACAACGCACGCCCGGGATAAGCGCCGTCAATCTCCTGATGCTCCATCAGAAGAGAGACCTTTTTCTTCCGCAGTAACAGGCAGGCAACTAGGCATACGATCGCAATGGTGAGCGCGTCCAGAAGGGTCTGGAACGCCACCGAACCGAGATCGCGCGGGAGTGAGTAGCTGTTCAGGGTCGAAAAGCGATTGAAAATCCATGTCATCAAAAGGTTGCTCATATATTTGAACAGCGAGCACCCCACGCATCCGGCGGCAGGACCGATCGTGCGCCGCATGCCGAAACGGAGGATCATATACGGAAGGACGGCAAGTGAGAGACAAAATGCGCCGTAGTCAATGAGTCGGCTGAGAAAATCCAGCAAATAGACCACATAAATCCGCGGAGCCTCGGCAAACATGACATCGGCTACGCAGACATTGTATAGCGGACGCAGCAGATAGGAGTACAGTGCGTAAAGAAGCAGTGATGACGGTATCAAAAACAGACAATGGTTGCGGAATGCGCGGCTTTCCGATATGTTTTGTGACATACTAATCAATCCTCCGGGAAGTTACAATTCAAAACATTATAACACAATCGGGACATGATTTCATGCGCCATTTGTAAACATTCCGCTAACGATACATAAAGTCTTTTGTTTGGCGCATAGGATGAAGCAAAACGGGTTACGAAGGAGGAGGCATCTATCAATGAATGCATGGGATACAGCAGAGATTCCGCCTGCATGGAACGGCCAGCCGCTGTCACACGAGGATATGCTGGAGCGTATCAATCGCCTGACTGCGCAATACGAGTTTTTACATGTTACGCGTCTTTGCGAAACACCGGACGGACAGATTATCCCGCTTCTTGTCCTTGGCAGCGGTGAGAAATCCGTTCTGTATTTCGGTGAGGATGAAGGCGGGTGTGGGTTGCTTCTGCGCTTTGCGGAAGAATACTGTGCTGCTTATCGGCGCGCGGGTGTGTTGTACGGGTGTTCGCTTCCCTACCTGTACAAAAACCGGTTGTTGTACGTGGTTCCTTTTCTGCCGTCCGATCAAAACGGCGAGGAAGCAAGGAACATTCTTGAGAATACGTTGCGCACCGAAGACCGTTTGCGCGGATTGGTGGGAGTCAGCAGTGGCGGCAGGTATCTTGCATGCCTGCCGGATCGATCCATCCGCCAGCAATCCGTCTTTCGCTGTGTCAGCGCCGCGACCGGTCTGACAACAGTCAAGGAACCGACCGGTCTGATTGCACACGCAATCCTGCGTTGCGGAAAACCGTCGGTCGGAATCTCTACGGCGGAGTGCTCGGGAAAAGGATTTTTCCCTGCTTATTTTTCCGTGCGTGAGGTTTTGTTCCGGTTGCCGCTTGTGCTGACATAAAGGAGGCAAAAAAAGCCCGAAGGAAATAACTCCTTCGGGCAATCATGGAGACGAGGGGGCTCGAACCCTTGACCTCACGGATGTGAACCGTACGCTCTGACCAACTGAGCTACGCCTCCGCAACAGACATTATTATAGCATACTTCTGCTGTAATTGCAATACCTTTTTTGAAAAAAA
>FR890476.1:0-12262 GCA_000433415.1 Clostridium sp. CAG:448 | reverse complement strand
CCGGCATTGCAGCCGGGCGTGTTGATTTTCAAATAACGTTAAGTATCAGAGAAATCAGTCTTTCTTCCGAATCGCAAATGCGCCAAGTGTGATAACAGCGATTACGGAGAATCCGGTGATTACGCTGCCGCAGCCGCTGCTCTTTTCAGCATCGGTTGTGGTCTCGGTCTTCTTGGTTTCGGAACCGGTTGTTGCCTCTGCCTTATCGCTTCCTGCCACGGTTGTAGCTTCCTCTGCGGCGGTTGTCGTATTGCCGGCATCGGTTGTGGTCTCGGCTTTGGTTTCCTCATGGGTGTCGTCCGGGTCAACGGCAAGACCTTTTACATAAGCCTCTGCATACGCCGCTGCCTCTTCCGCGTTGCGGAACATTGCCAAGAACCCGATCTTGAATGTGCATGCTTCATTATCGGAAATATCGAATCCGGCGAGGTCAACACGAAGCGCATTGATACGACCTGTAAAGTCATCCACTTCGGGATCAAGTACATATATTGTGAGATTCCAGTCGCCCACATCTACGCTTACACCATCAGGAAGAGCGTCAACATCGTCATAGTACAAACCTGTTGCAACATGATTTTCATCTGCGGACATGACATCGCCTGCTGCATACCAGAGCGAAAAACCAGCTTCCTGAGGCGCGTCTGCTACGTTGCGTGTGAGCATCGCAAAGCACGGGAAATCCTTACCGTCGTAAGAAACGGAGTTCTTTGGATTGAAGTTAATGGAAGGCTTCAATCCGGTTGCTTTCATAATGACAGTCTGGTCTGCCTCATTGACAGAAAAATCAGCCACACCGCCGCTGAGTCTTGAAATGCTGGTCAGTGTACTGTCCCAGATAATTGCCGGCTGATTGGGCGCAACAGTACTCGGATCTGCGATCTCCGCAAAGGTATTGGCATTGGCTTCCGCCTCAGCACTGTCTTCTCCGAAAGGAGCCTCGCCGTTGAACTCCAGAATGGTGAGTGCAGCAGATCCTTCTTTTACGCTGGACATCAGTGTAACTGCAACATAGCCCTCGCATTTTTCAAAACCGTTAAAAACCTCTTCCAATGAAATGCCATTCGCAGTCGTTATGGTGCTGAAGGTATATCCATTCATGGCAAATACCCATTCATTCTTTGCTTCAACATAGTCCAAAGTGAACGTGTAAATTTCGCGTCCCTTGCTGTCAACCTCTGCCTTGATGCCTGCAGTTCCGGCAGGAGTGAAATCGCCAGCGACATCCAGGTGAGGCAGGCAAGTTGCATTTCCGTCACCTGCACCACGGTTCAAAACAATCAAGCCGTCTCCAAAAGTTGCATCACCGTGAGCGACTTCCTGGCGGTCCTTGATGGAAATGGCAATCCAGTGGTCAGCACCGTTTTCGCCACCGTAAGAGAAGTCATCAATACGGAACTTCATTGAAAGTATGTGGTTGCCTTTTGTGTCATTGTTGTGCTTCAGATCATATGCATCCCGGGTTACAACATTGGTAAACGGGGTAATCCCGGCGGTATCCGGCTTTACAGTGTGGAATCCCTCGCTGTCATAATAGTAGCCGGAAGCCGGTTTGTAAGAGTCTGCGGTTTCCTCGTAGTCTTTGGCATTGCGCTTCGGAATCCAGTCACCCTCTGTCAGTGCACCTACGGGCACCGTCGACAGGATGGAAACTACAGACACGAGCATGAACAGCGACAAGAAAAGTGCTGTCAGTTTTGTTTTCATCTTGAAATCTCCTTTTGGAATATACTTGCGAATCCATCGCATCCACATTATAGCATACCACGGGTCGTTTTGTAAACAGATGAAATACACAAAAGGAAAAGAAATGTTTTGTTTCTTATGCCCAATTTTCGAAAAATGTTAGGCTTTTGTTCGCTCCTTATTTATCTTATCTGACAAATATCGACAAAAATTGACCAGGAAAATAGCCATAATCTGCTGTCGATTATGACAAGAGGGTTTTGTAGTAGTAAATGGGCAAAGCAGACCATCCGTGGCAGAGACTGCCTGCATCCGCAAAGGCGCCGGCGCCCTCGATTGTTTCCCAGAAAGAAGTGGCACCCGCACGGAGCATGTAGAGATAATCACGGTCGATTTCATCCAGAATCATCTGTGCGTAAGCTTCCCTGTCCTCCTTGAGGAGCGCATCAAAACGGAAGGAATTCATGGAAAGGGTATTCGGGATTACCGAAAGTCCGCAATTGTCTTTTCCGTTGCTTGCGAGGACGCGAAGCAGGACGGTTTTGTCCGCAATACCGTCTGCCGCGCCGCAAAGCAGACAAAGCGCATTGGTCAGCATGCTGTATTTTTCCATGTCACGGTCGTCAAAGGAGAAAAACAGCCCATCCTTTTCCTGATAGAAGTGCGCGGCAATCGCACGGTTGAGCTTTGCGGCGCATGCACGGTAATCAGCCGCTTCCTCGTTTTTGCCAAGCGCCACACAGATGTTTGCCATTGCCTGCAATGCCAAGGACAGATATGCGTTCAGAGGCGCTTCCATATGCGATTCCGGTTCGTCAAAGCGCCCTGCCATGGTGTCCGACCATTCATAGAAATTCCAATATCCACCCTCGCCGGCAAAGGACGGGATCAGTCCGTCTTGGTTGAGCCGGTCGGTAAAGGTGCGCGCCAGCGAGGTCAGCACCGGATAGCACTCCTGTGCAAGGGTGATGTCTCCCGCATATTTGATGTATTCGTACATCTGCACAAAGTACATGGTAGAAAAGGAAGGGATGGGCGCATCACGACCGGTCGGGTAACAGATCGTCAGAAGTCCGTCCGGGCGCTGACCGAGGGAGATCAGCTTGAGAGCCGCACGCGGTGCTTCATATTCGCCGAACGCATAGTAGCCGCAAAGCATCTGATTTCTGGAGTCCATCACGTAGAGCGCCTGCTCACGCCAGGGGCAGTCTTCGTAGTGTTCGTGCATGCACTGCACCAGTGTGTTGACGCAGACCTCATAAATGGTATCGCGCAAAAGGTTGCCGGTCTTGTAGGGTTGCAGGGTAAAGGGGTAGGTTGTGGGGCGCAGACCGGCGTAGTGAATCGTAACGGATGTGGTATGTACGAAAAACTGCAGGTATCTGCATCCGAATCTGCGGAAGGTGTGCAGGTAGGTGTTTCTTCCCTTCTTTGCCTCAATCCGGCAGGCAAAATGCCGGACATCGGTTCTGCAGCGTCCGTCTTCCAGATGCTCGCCGTATCCGATGTCGATCCGGCAGTCCTCCGGAACCTCAATATCAAGATCAAGAAATCCTGTATTCTCTTTCCCGAGATCGGCGATCCAGTAAATCCCGTATCCTGCCTCACCGCAGAGCGTGTCTGCGGCAGTGGGACACAGGGCGGACATCTGACGGAAAGAGAGCGCAGCATATTGCATCTGCTGTGCGGCGTTGTAATCGCTGCCGATTCCGTCCGGGTACCGGAAAAGTCCCTGCTGGCAGATTTTTACCGGCAGTCGCTCTTCCAGCTTCAGCTTCTGATTCGGACGTGCATGGAAATCGCGTGAAATGCCGGGGACGGCACGGGAGGGCAAAAATCCGTCCGCAACCGACGCGCGGAACCCGTCATCCCCTTTGCAGTCGTAATGGTAGGTAAAACCGAGTTGCGGGGAGATTTTCATCTGCTCGCCGGCGATATACTCGCGTGAACGCCGCGAGAGAACGGACGGTGTGGACGCCGCAAGCACGGTTTCCGCCGACAGGATTTCGTAAATCAGTCCCGCTTCTCCGGGTGCGTAGGTCTGAAACCCTTCCCCGTAGTACCAGACCGTAATTGCCAGTCGGTTCTGCCCCTGACGGCACAGGTGTGTCAGGTCAACAGTGTCGTAGACCTTGTAGAACGGGTAGTCCGCGTATTGCCCGAATGCTGCCAATTCCCCGTTCAGCCAGACGGAGTAATTGGAATCCGCGGCAATATGCAGGGTGACCGGCGCGTCGCCGTCCCGGGAAAACGTATCAACAAAATCGACAAATTCATCCTTGCCCGCCTGTCCTTCCCGCCAGATCCAGACGGATTTTTCAAATTGTTTCATGTGTGCTTCCTCCGCTTTCGTTTTTGGATAGATTGGATAGATCATATAAAGGGTTTTGATAATAAATCCCCTGCCATTGGTTTTTTCTGTAGAGCTGCTTATCAATGTCATTGATCACCGTCACTTTTTTTCTGCTCCATTCCGGCGCCAGCAGTGCGTCTGCCATTCCGTCGCCGGTCAGGCGATCGATCACGGTGGTAGGAGGCAGAAGCGTCAGCGCGTCGGTAACGGTATCGATGTAATCCTGCCGTTCCATCGGAATATACCCGCCCGCCTCATAAATTCCGGCAAGCGCGGTTCCGCGCAAAACATGCAGCAAATGCAGCTTGACCTCATCCGGCATCAGAAGTGCAACATCCCGGACGCTCCGGAGCATCTCTTCTCTGCTCTCGCCCGGCAAACCGAAAATGAGGTGAACGCAGATCCGCACCCGCGGGCAATGCGTCCGCAGTGCCGTATATCCGTCGCAAAACGCGGCATACCGATGCCCGCGGTGAATGCGCTCGGCGGTACGGTCATCGGAGGATTGCAGTCCAAGTTCCACGGTCAGTGCAGTGCGTTCGGAAATATCGGAGAGCAATGCCAGAACATCTTCCGGCAGGCAGTCGGCACGTGTAGCAATGCTCATGCCGACAACGCCGGGTTGCGCCAAGGCTTCCTCATATTTTTGACGAAGCAACGGCACAGGCGCGTAGGTGTTGGTATGCGCCTGGAAATAGGCGATACACCGTGTGGTATCCCACTTGTTTGACAGGATGGCGCGCGTCTTTGCGAACTGCTCGGAGATGGATAGGGACGAAAGCTGCGCAAAGTCACCGCTTCCGCGGGGGGAGCAATAAATACACCCGCCGGTGCCGCATCTGCCGTCGATATTCGGGCAGGAAAAGCCCGCGTCAAGCGGAATCCGGACACATTTTCCGCCGAACTTTTGCTTCATGTAATAATCGTAGGTGTAATACCGTTTGTTGGAGTCCGTGTACGGAAACGGATTGCTTTCCCTTTGCGTGCGCTTATGCAAGCTCCGCACCTCCTCTCCCTTTCTGAAACTTCCTGCATTATAGCATATTTTGTGGCGTTTGAAAAGGGATTTTTTGATTTTTTCCGAAAACAACCTATTTTCTATTGACAAAAATAAATGGCACCTCTATAATAAGGTAGATAAATTTTGACTGTCAACAATGGAGGAGATTTACGCATGTTAAAAATCGAACATCTGACCAAGCGGTACGGAGAGAAAAACGCCGTCAAGGATCTGAATCTGCACATTTGTCCGGGTGAAATTTACGGCTTTATCGGACACAACGGTGCCGGAAAGACAACAACGCTCAAAGCGGTTGTCGGTATCCTGCAATTCGATGAAGGAGAGATTCTGATCGATGGCATGTCCATCAAAAGTGCGCCACTTGCGTGCAAAAAAGTGCTTGCCTATATTCCCGATAACCCGGATCTGTACGAATATATGACCGGTATCAAATATCTGAATTTTATCGGAGATATTTTCGCCGTCCCTGCCGATGTCCGGCAGGAGCGCATCCGGAAGTATGCGGATTTGTTTGAATTGACCAATGATCTTGCACAGCCCATTGCCGCCTATTCGCATGGTATGCGTCAGAAACTGGCAATTATTGCGGCTTGGATGCATGATCCCAAACTGATTATTATGGACGAACCGTTCGTCGGACTGGATCCGAAGGCGGCGCACCTGCTCAAGGGGATGATGCGTGATGTCTGTGATCGCGGAGGAGCCATCTTTTTCTCCACGCATGTACTGGAGGTTGCGGAAAAGCTTTGTGATAAGATTGCCATTATCAAGGGCGGCGAGCTGATCCGCTCCGGGACAATGGAAGAGGTCAAGGGCGACGACTCTTTGGAAGAGGTGTTCTTGGAGCTGGAGGATAAATCATGCTGAGGACACTTTTGAAAAAACAAATGACCGAGATTTTTCGGGCATATTTCTACAATCCGAAAAAGAATCAGCGCCGCTCTGTCGGGTCGACTGTTGCACTTTTTCTTGGGTTTGGATGTCTGCTGCTCTTAATAGCCGGTGCTTTGGTGGTTACGTTTGCCATTTCCCTGTGCGATGTCTTTGCGACAAACGGCATGGATTGGATGTATTTTACCATGATCGGGTTGTTTTCCATTGTAATGGGCGCGTTCGGAAGTGTTTTCAACACCTATTCAGGACTTTATCTTTCCAAGGATAACGATCTGCTCCTGTCTATGCCGATTCCGGTCCGGTGCATCATCGCTTCGCGCCTGTTGTCGGTGTATCTGATGGGAACCCTGTATGCGGGAATGGTATATTTGCCTGCCATGATTGTCTATTGGGTCAGAGCCACTGCGTCGTTTTCTGTCGTGTTCGGTTCCCTGCTTCTGTTTGTTCTGATTTCCCTTTTTGTACTTACACTTTCCTGTCTGCTCGGCTGGGTGATCGCAAAAATCAGCCTCAAGCTCAAAAACCGCGGCATTCTGACCACCCTCTTTTCCTTGGTGTTTATCGGCATATATTATGCGTTCTATTTCCGCGCACAGGAGCTGGTCGGGTATTTGGTTGAGCATGCCGCCGAGATTGGGGAAAAGATCAGAGGGGCGGCATATCCGATTTATCTGATCGGCTGTGTCGGAACCGGTGATTGGGTGGCGGAATTGACCGTCGGGCTTGTTGTGTTCGGTCTTTTTGCACTGACCTGTGTGATCCTCTCGAGGAGCTTTTTACGGATTGCGACCGCAACTGGAAAAGTGGTGCGGGTGGCATATAAAGAGAAAACCGTCAAAGCGGAAAATGCGAGCAGCGCACTTTTGCGCAAAGAATTCCGCCGCTTTACCGGAAGTGCCAACTACATGCTGAATTGCGGTTTCGGAACACTCTTTCTGCCCGCAGCCGGGATTTTCCTGCTGATCAAAGGGCGCGGGTTGATTGACGCTTTGAACAGTGTTTTTGAGGGAAGTGCCGGCATTGTTCCCGTTCTCGCCTGTGCCGCCGCATGTCTGCTTGCAAGTATGAATGATACTGCGGCGCCGTCCGTTTCGTTGGAGGGAAAGAATCTGTGGCTGCTACAGTCTCTGCCGGTCAGTCCGTTTCAGGTACTGCTGGCAAAGGCGAAATTGCAGATCATCATTACCGGAATTCCCATGATTTTCTTCCTTGTCTGCACCACAATTGTGACGTTTCCTGTTGCACCCGTCGAAACCGTTTTTGCGGCGGTGGTCGCGCTTCTCTATGTTCCACTTGCCGCATTCTTTGCGCTCTTCCTCGGTTTGCGCCATCCGAACCTGACCTGGTCCAATGAAATTATTCCGATCAAGCAGAGCATGAGCGTTATGGTTGCCCTGTTTTCCGGGTGGGGATATGGACTTGTGCTTGCGGGAGGCTATTTCCTCTTTGGCACTTATATCGGAGCGATCGCATATCTTGGTATCTTTGCGGTTCTGAGCATTGCCCTGATCGCGGTCCTCGTGAACTGGCATAAAACAAAGGGCTGTGCATTGTTTGCCGCGCTTTGAGTTCTGTTTGTAAGGGATTTGTTAACCGTGCGTTCGGCAAATGATGATACCTGTCTTTTATAAATGCACACATACCGATTGTACTGCTGACGGTCGGTATGTGTTTTTTGCCGTAGGCGCGTGTGACTTTGTTGCAAAGGATTCAGCCACTTGCCTCTTGACAAACGGCACAAAATGTTGTATAATACCCTCGTACTGTATCATATGAGACACTTTTGGTAAAGGAGGATGCTGTGGGAAAGTATGAAAAGGAAATCCGGCTGATTCCATTTCTTGCGGATATCAGTCCCGCTCTTGCCGATGAAGCGGAGCGTTGGATCTGTGTGTACCAATATACCGCCGGCGAAACGGTCCGTGCTCCGGATGGCGGTTGCGGCATTTTGCTGATGACCGACGGACGTGCCGCGGTTTATTCTGCCGACAGCGACCGGGATGTTCTTTTGCGTGTTCTCGGGCGCGGCGGTATCACGGGCGTTGCCAATCTTTTTTCGGATGCTCCGCTTGCAAGCAGAATCGTCGCCCTTACAGGATGCACGGTGCTTTTTCTGCCGGAGAGTGCGCTGCGCACGCTATTTGCATCGGACAGCAGCATCATGTACGGATACATTGCGTTTTTGTCGGAACGTATCCGCTTTCTGAACCGGAAGATTGTAACACTGACGGCGGGAAGCGCGGAGCGGCGGCTTGCGGTGTTCTTGGACACCATCGCGCCGGAGGATGGCGGGACATTTGTAATCCCGATTTCCATGTCGGCATTGGCGGGTTATCTGAATCTCGGACGCGCATCTCTCTATCGTGCATTTGATACCCTTTGCGCGGACGGTTTTGTCGTGCGGAAAGGAAAAACAATCCGTCTGTTGCACCGTGAAGGAATGACGGCATTTTATCTGTAATCTTTATAGGATAGATATAAAGGTAAAGAAAGGAAAAACCATGAAAACCAAAAAGAACAATACGATGAAGCTGCTTGCGGCGGTTTTAACTGTCTGCATGCTGTTTGCACTCCTTGTTTCCTGTGCTTCCGATCAGGGAAAGCCGCAGGAGACCACATCCGCCGATGCGGAGCAGACCACTGCGGTATCGACCACCGACAAAGGCGATGAAAGCACATCCGCCGATACCGAAACTGCGGATACAACCGATACCGACAGCACGACTTCTGCGGAGGAGACCACTTCTGCGGAAGAAACAACCGCTTCGGCTGATCTTGGGCTGGATGTCAAAATTATGGTACTCAACGGCACAACCGGATTCGGCATGGCAAAGCTGATGGATGAGAATACCAAAAAGAATACCCTGCTCAATTATTCTTTTTCCGTCGAAAGCGATGCTTCCAATGTTTCTGCGGCTTTGATCTCCGGAAATGTTGATATTGCCGCACTGCCGACCAATGCGGCGGCGACGGTGTATGCCAAGACCAAAGGGGGCGTGCAGATTCTTGCCGCAAACACCCTCGGCGTATTGTATATTGTGACCAACGGGGATCAGGGCATCAGCTCGCTTGCAGACCTGAACGGCAAGACCGTATATTGCCCGGCGCAGAATCCGACTTTCATCATGAAGTATCTGTTTGCCAAGAATGGATTGGATGTTACCATTGACAACACCTATGCACAGCCTGCTGATCTGCGTACCGCCGTTACGGCAGGAAAGGTTGACATCGCGATTCTGCCGGAACCGATGGTAACCATTGCAATGAGCCAGAACAAAGATCTGAAAAAGGTGGTCGATGTGACCGCAGAATGGAACCGTGTTTCCGAAAAGGATTCCCTGGTGCAGGGCTGCATCGTCGTTCGCACGGAGTTTGCCAACCAGCACCCGGATGCTGTTTCCATGTTTCTGGATGAGTACAGCGCATCCGTTTCTTACGTCCGGGAAAATCCGGAAAGCGCAGGCGAGATGATTGCCGCGAACGGTATTTTCGCACAGGCGGCGGTTGCAGCCAAAGCAATTCCCAACTGCAATATCTGCTTTATGGAGGGAGAAGCGATGAAAACCGCTGTTTCCAAATACATGAGTGCCCTGTTTGAAATCGCCCCCGCATCCGTCGGCGGTGCCGTTCCGGGTGATGATTTCTACTATGCACGCAAGAAGTGAGCGTGCGCAAAAGACAATCCGTATTCTGTACGGAGGGATTGCAATTCTGTTTTGGATCGGTGTCTGGTGGTTGATCTCCCTTGCCGTTGACAGCGAATTGCTTCTTCCCTCCCCGCCCAAGGTGCTTTTGCGCCTTGGGCAGTTGTCGTTGACGGGCGGGTTCTGGAAAAATACGGGATTGAGTCTTTTGCGGGTTGTTTCCGGCATTCTCGGCGCGCTGGTCGTCGGCTATCTGTTGGCATTTCTCTGCGCGCGGTTTTCGTTTCTGTACGCGTTGGTCAAACCGTTTATGACCGTGATCAAGGCAACGCCCGTCGCGTCATTCATTATTCTTTTGCTTCTTTGGATCGGGCGTGATATTCTGCCCGCAATCATTTCGGCATTGATCGTTCTGCCTGTTATTTGGGAAAACGTAACGGAAGGGTTACGGCGCACAGACCGTTCTCTTTTGGAAATGGCTAAGACCTTTCACCTGTCGCAATGGACCGTGCTCCGCGTTCTTTACATTCCCGCCGCGCGTCCCTATCTGCTGGCAGGCTGCCGCGCATCGGTCGGTATGGGATGGAAAGCCGGTATTGCCGCGGAGGTTCTGGCGGTAACGGCATTTTCCATCGGGAAATCGCTGTATGAGTCCAAGTTGTATTTGGAAACCGTGGATTTGTTTGCATGGACGCTGTGTGTGATTCTGATCAGTGTCGTAACGGAAAAACTGTTTCTGCTTCCGGTCTTGCACGGCAGGAAGAAGAACGAAAAAAAGAATCAGGAAAAGGAGGGAGACGGGCATGCTGCAATTTGAAGATGTGACGTTTGGCTATGGGGATCGGATTTTGTTTGATCACTATTCCCTCTCATTGCCGGATAACAGTATTTCGGTTCTGCAGGGACCTTCCGGACGCGGAAAAACAACCCTGCTGCATCTTGCGGCAGGGTTGCTTGTACCGACTTCTGGTAAAATCACGACGGGAGGCGCGCACGTTTCGGTCGTGTTTCAGGAACCGCGACTGATCCCGCAAATGACGGCATTGGAAAATGTGAACCTTGTATTGGGCGGGAAAAAGCAGACGCTCCCCGTGGCATTGGATTTTCTTGCCCGTGTGGGGCTTGCCGATGCGTCCGGACTTTTGCCGCGGGAATTATCCGGCGGCATGGCAAAGCGTGTTGCGATTGCGCGGGCGTTGGCGTTTGGCGGAGAGGTTCTTCTGATTGACGAGCCGTTGGGGGCGTTGGACCCGGAAAGCTGTGCACAGATCTCTGCGTTGATTTGCGAAAATGCTCCCGGCAAGACCGTTCTTTTGGTTTTGCATGACCGCGCAGAGCGCTATTTCCCACAGGCACGGTGCATTACTCTTTGAGATTGTCTTCGGGCAAAAGTTTCTTTTCGTTGCTCTTCTCTTCTGCCTCTTTTTCCTCTTTGGTGCGGCTCCGTTCCTCTGCGTGGGTAAAGATACGGATGCGGATCAGTTGCGCAATGACGCTGTTCATGTTGTCCTTGGTACGCTTGTCCAATGTATTCAGTGCGCGGATACCGGACGCCATTTTCAACAAAGCATGGTTGGTCAGCTCGGAAAGCGTGGTGGCTCCGGTAGACTCCAGCACGCCGAAAAATGTTTCGACAAAATCGTCAATCTGTTGTGCGCTCATGGATGCAACGCGGGCATTGAAGTTGTCCGCGTTTCTCTTTGCCTGTACGGTCAGTCCTTCCGGAACACGTTCAAAGCAATCCCGCATCAGGCGCCAGGAGCACGGATCATGCTGAAATACGCCGACATTGGTACTGCGGACGACAATGTCATTGTCTGCGCTGTAAAAGAATGTCCCGACGATGGAACCCTGCGGAATAATGTGGAAGATTTTATCTTTTACACGCTGATACCCTTCCTGCTCGACAAATCCCTTGTAAAAACCGGGACCGTCCAGGCTGTAGGCGCCAAGAATCCGATCCTGCAATTCCGGGGATACCGTTGCGGCGGTAAACGCGGCAAGGTTGCCGCCTTTCGAGTGTCCGCAGATGTAAAAACGTCCCGGGATGGCTGCGCTTACCCGTTCAAAGTATGCCTTTGTACAGGATTGCGCACTGATAACGGACATCCGCGCGAGGTTGCAATCCTCCAGCCAACCCACCAAGGAGTCATCGGTACCGCGCAGTACAACGGCGCTTTCGGTATCGGTCAGGCGGAATGTCAACGCACCGAACTGTCGCTCTTCGGTAATAGAGGTGTCTGCGGAGAACGCAGTCATTCCGATATTGGCGTAGCGCGGCAACAGATAGATTGCGCGGAACATTTTCATAATACTTGCCGTTAGGGTAACGCCGAGTGGTGTATCTTTTTCGCGATCAAAAAAATAGCGGATTCCCACATCACGCATACGTACAGGCGGATCGAACGGATCGGACGGCACCAGTGCGGAATAATCAATATATACGATCGTGGACAGAATGGCGGCATCAATTTCATTGAAGGGTGCCTGTGAAAAGCTGAGATCTCCGCGCCATTTCAGATAATCATCAATATAGGGCATGGAAATAAAATTCTCCTTCACGGTTTTCTGACAATTATTTTATCACAAATGGTCGTACAAGTCAAGAGGGCGCATATTTGGTTTTCGGACTCGCGGGAGTCGTTCTCGCCTGCGGGCTCGGTC
>FR890475.1 GCA_000433415.1 Clostridium sp. CAG:448 | reverse complement strand
GCAAAGACATTGCCGTCTGTATCCAAGGCGGCAAAGAAGAAATTGCCGCAGGCAAGCGCGCGGATGTTCTGCCAAAGGTCTGTGCCGTCGGCGCCGCGGATGTACAGCTGTCCGTCGGGATCCAGATACAAATCGTTCTGCAGGGTAATGCCGAAAGAGTCGGCAAATGCCGCAATGGCGGCAGGGTGGGCCCCCTTTTTGCCGATGCGCGGGAAGATTCCATGTGAGGCAGTCGGTGTGTACAGGGGAAAGCCGGCAACGCCTGCGCGGTCACAGCGGTAGAGCATGCCGTCCGCACAGACGGCATAGAAGGCTTCTTCTCCTGCGCCGATCCAGCGGATGCCCTCGGCGTCGGGGATAGAGGCTGGCGGAGAACCCGCAAAAACGACGGTTCCGTCCGCGCAAAGTCCCGCACTGTAATCCGTTGCAGCGGCAATCATCACAATGTTTTTCCAACTGCCCGTATCGCAGGCGCCCGTCCGGTTGTTTCCGCAGGCGCAGACACTGCCGTCGGCACACAGCGCAAGGGTATGTCCGGGAGCACAGACGAGGGAAACGACATTGCGGAACGCATCGGTTTCGCACTGCCCGTACCGGTTATCCCCGCGGGCAAACGGTTATTCCCGCGGGCAAAGCCCGTGCCGTCCGCCCGGATACCGGCGCTGACGGCATTGCCGCAGACAATCGCCACGGCATCCCGGATATCCTGCAGATCCAACTGTCCGCAGAAGGATTGCTCGCCGTTTTCATCAAAGCGGCAGTCGGCGCCCACCGCAACCACATGTCCGTCCCGGCACAGTCCTACGGTATGGTATGCGCCGCAGGCAATTGCCGTGATGTCGGAAAAATCGGAGGTATCGCATTGCCCGCAGGTGTCGTCGCCGTATGCGGGCACCTTTCCGTCCGGGGTGCGCAGGGCGATATGGTCTTTCCCGCAGGCAATCTGTGCAAACGGGATGCTGTCCGGCAGGGTGATATTCCCCGCGGACGCCCAAACCGTTCCGTCCTGCCTGCGGACAAACATCTGACGGTCACAGGCAGCAATTTCAATGCCATCCGGGCAAAGAAACGGAACAGGAGAAGGGGCACCTTTGCCGTTGACCGGCAATACGTTGCCGTTCTCATCCAAAAGGGTCGAGCAGTCTTTGTTGACCGATACCCGCGCGGCATAGCGTGCACAGTCGCGGCGGATTTGCGCAAGACGGTACGGGTCGCAGACCGCAGGGAACGCGGGTTCTGCGGCGGAAGCCCCGGAGGAGGAAAGATCGGGAGACGACAGAGCGGCGTTTTCGGGGATACCGGGTTGTTTTTCAGAGGAGGCGGCATCGGAGAAAAGACAGAAATCGGCGGTTTCGCATTGTCCCTGCCGATTGTCCCCGGTTGCCAGAACGTGACCGTCCGCAGTCAGCGCAATGGTGTGCGCATCTCCGCAGGCGATTGCCACAACGTCCGAAAAAGACCCGGTCCGGCATTGCCCGGCAAGATCTGCGCCGGTTGCAACCACACTGCCGTCTGCACACAATCCCACCGTGTGGGCGCTTCCGCAGGCGATCGCGGCAATCTCGCGGAAGGATTCCGTGTTACATTGCCCCAGGCTGTTATTGCCGGTTGCCACAACGCTGCCGTCCGCACACAGCCCGATGGTATACCCGGCACCGCAGGCGATGGCGGTCAGATTCTGCCAGTCGCCGACATTGCACTGTCCGTAGCCGTTTTCACCGCAGGCAACGGCAGTCCCGTCGGCACACAGTCCCGCGACATGATCTTCGCTGACGGCAAAGGAGACAATATCACGGAAGCGGAGCAGTTCCTTGATCGGAAACGGTATGGCGCCCGCGGCGCGCATGGTGCGTCCGTAGCTCAGTCCCACCACGAATTTTTCCGTGCAGGCAATTGCCGTGATGTCCTCCCAGTCGGTCACACGGCACTGTCCGGTGGTATTGCTTCCTTCCACCAACAAAGAGCCGTCACCACGCAGACCGTAGGAAACGTCTTTTCCCGCGCAGACTGCCACAACCGACTGCCAACGGTCGGTATTACAGCACCCGCCGTGATTGATGCCGACGGCGCTGACGGTTCCGTCCCCGTGCAGGGCGAGCAGATGTGTACTGCCCAGACTGACCGATACGACATCGGACTGCGGATCCGCGCGGCAGAGATCGGGGGCGGTCAGGAGGTTGCCGGCGGCAGTGATTGCCGCACTGGCGTACGGCCCGCACGAGATCCGGCGGCTGTATTTCCGTGCATCCGCGGCACGCGCACGACGGCGCGACAGGCGCAATGCGCGCTGTTTTTGCAGGCGTTCGCGATCTTTGACAAGCAGGGAAAAAAGCGGAAACAGCTTCCAGGTGCCGGTTTCGCATTGCCCGGCGCGGTTGTCGCCGACAGAGAGAATCCTGCCGTCGCGGCGCAACAGCGCTACGTGCGCCGCACCCGCGGCACACATGACCCATGCGGAATCACGTGCCGGGTCGTCCTCCGGTGTGTCCGGACAGAGCGGGAGCAGCTTTTCCGGAATCGGATAGGGAGAACCGTCCGTGCCGATTGCAATCACGCCGAAAGGGGTAGGTGTAACCGAGGAAAAGCGCACTTTTTCCGTCTGCCTGCGCTGTTTCTGCCCAAGCCCCGGAAGACTGTACAGCCTCCCGTCCCGGTCAATGGCACAGATGCGGTTGCCGTCGGTTGCGGCAAAGACGAGGCGCTCCCATCGTGCGCTCCCCGCAAAGCGTTTCTTTTGCCTGCCGCACAGGTGCAGGTGCCCTGCCCGGTCGATTCCCAGTGTCAAAGCGCCGCCGCAGCAGAGAAAAACAATCTCTTCCCATCCGACCGTATCGCACTGCCCGGCGCTGTTGTCACCCAGGCAGACCACGGTTCCGTCCCGCCGGAGCGCGGCGGTATGGCGGGCGCCGCAGGCAACGTCCGTTACCCCGAACAGATTGGAAACATTGCACTGCCCGTACAGATTGTTCCCGGTTGCGCAGACCGTACCGTCCTCCCGGACGCCTACCGTAAAATCCGCACCGCAGGAGATGCCGGTGATCCGGTTCCAGGTATCCGTATTGCACTGCCCGGCACGGTTGTCGCCGGTGCTGCAGACGTGACCGTCCAATGCCAGGGCAACGGTATGTGCCGTCCCGCAGGCGAGCAGACCGCATTGCAGATTCGGTTGCCGGTTTTCCATAGGCTTCCCCCTTTCTTTTTGCCGATTGTGTGAGGACAGTGCCCTTGCAATGTCGCCACAATACAGAATCAGTATATCATACAGAAACGCACAATGCAAGCGATTTCGACCAATTTCGGAGATACGCACAATTTTTTTGCCGCGCGTTTGTGGATCCTTTTTACGCAAAAGAAAAAAGAGAAACCGGATGATTCCTCTTCCGGAAGCAGCTGCCGGGGAAGGCGGGAGCCGGCGTGGGCGGAGCGAAAAACGCCGCCCCGGAAAAAATCCGTTGCGGCGTTCAAAATTTCATTTTCTGCGCACAAGCTTTTGCAGTTTGCCGCCCAGGAGTGCCGCAAGAAAGAGCTTGACGGCATCCGGCAGGATGTAGGGAAACACGCACTTGACCAGCGCATACCAAAGACCGCTCTGACCGGTCTGCGGTGTGTAGACCAGTACAAACCAGACGGTACCGAACAGATAGACCAGCCCCAGCCCTGCCAACATGGAGAAAAAGCGGAGCAGCAGGTTTTTGCCGAAAAAGCGCAGAAGAAGACCGGTCAGGACGACGGCGGGAAGGAATCCGATCAGATAACCGCCCGTTGCACCGAACAAAACGCCGATGCCGCCGTGAAATCCGGCAAACACGGGAGCGCCAATCAGACCGAGGCAGAGATACGCCAGAACGGAGACGCTGCCCCAGGCGGTGCCGAGCACGGCAACGGTCAGAAAGACCGCAAAGGTTTGCATGGTGAAGGGAATGACGCCGGGGATAATCAGTTGTGCCGACACGGCGATGACCGCGCAGAACAGTGCGCAGAGAATCAGGGAAATCAGAAATTGCAGTCTGGATTGGGTCTTCATGGTGCCTCCGGGAAAACAGGTTGAGCGAAATAGGGGATGCGGCAACGCAAAATCAGCGTTACCCAAACGCGAACATTATAGCAGGGAAAAACGGCGCTGTCAATGGGCAGATTTTACCGGATGTCTGCTTTTCGCAAAATATCGGCAATTCCGTCGCATACGTCGCGTGCCAGCAGGCTGCGCCCGCCGCGCGCGGATTCTGCCAGATCGCCTGCTATTGCGTGTACGAGAACGGCGCAGGCGGCACTGTCAAAAACGGAAACGCCGGTACCGAGCGCGGCGTGCTGGGCAAGCAGTCCGCCAACAAGACCCGCAAGCACGTCGCCGGTTCCTCCGGTTGCCATGCCGCTGTTGCCGTACGGGCACAGGCGAACGGTGCCGTCCGGAGCGGCAAGGGCGGTATGCGCGTCCTTTTGGATGACAACCGCCTGAAATGCCGCGGCGCAGTCCCTGGCGCTTTGCGGAATGTCGGCAAGCACCTCACTGACGGAGCGGGAGAGCAGACGCGCGGATTCGCCGGGGTGCGGCGTGAGAACGGTCTGTGCGCGTTGTTCCGGCACAACAGCCGCAAAGAGCGCCGGATTCTTTGCAAGCAGGTTGAGTGCGTCCGCGTCCAGCACCAGGGGAACATGCACCTGTCCGAGCAGGAAACGGAGCAGTTGTTCAGCCGCTTCGTCCGTTCCGATGCCGCATCCGATCACGACCGCATCCGCGCGGGACAGGGCATTTTTTATGATCTGCGGGTCCGGTTGGTTTTCGGGGTAGGTGGTTATAATGGCTTCCGGCAATGCGGTCGCGAGGATGGTGCGGTTGCACGCGGGGGTCAGAATTTCCACCAGCCCCGCGCCGGACAGATATGCTGCAAAGGCGGACAGATAAGCCGCGCCGCTCATCAGTGGGGAACCGACCGCCAAAAGGACTCTGCCGAAGCTTCCTTTGTTGGCACGCCGCGGGCGCGGGGGCAAAAGCGGAAACAGATCCGTGCGCTCCAAAAGATGTGCGGTTGCAGGGGTGGGAAGTGCACCGGTTCCGATGCCGATGTCCGCGGTACAAACCTCTCCCGCGTATGCAGCACCGGGGAAGAGGACCTCCCCTCTTTTCGGATAGCCGATGGCAAGTGTGACGGTTGCCGGCAGGACGGTGCCCAGAACCGCTCCGCTGTATGCGTGCAGTCCGGAGGGAATATCTGCCGCAAGCACGGGACAGCCGCGTGCCGCCGCCTTTGACAGAAGTGAGGCGCAACGCCCCGTGATCGGTCGGCTCAGCCCGATGCCGAATACGGCGTCCACGATCACGGTGTCTGTGGTGTCCTCCGGCAGGGTGACCTGTACGCGCAGTCCGTTGGCAAGGGCATTTGCGTACCTGCGGGCACATTCCGGACTCATTTTGCCCGTGTCCGGCTGCCCGTCCGCGGTCATCTCTCCGACATAAACGACAACGGTCGTCGCTGTCGGAAGGAGATTTGCCAACGCAAAACCGTCCCCGCCGTTGTTTCCGCTGCCGCACAGAATCAGAGTGCGGCTTTTTTCACGCAGGGCGGGGTGAGTCCGGAGCGTTTGGAACAGTGCCTGCGCCGCGCGGTCCATCAGAACGTGTGCGGGAACTTTCTCTGTTTCGGCGTCGTCGCAAAGACGCATTTGCCGTGCGGTCAGAATCGGAATCATGGTTTGTTTTGCTCCTTTTTCGGCGGAGCCCTTGACAGGGCGGAATTTGTTCGTTATAATAGCTGCATCGGCGGTTGGCAAACCAACCGGCAACGGGACATTTTTTGTGGGGGGAGGTGCGGCAGTGGACGCGGTTTGGAGTTTTCTTTGGTATTATGTACGGATACTGTTTCTGACGGTCGGGGTGTTCGTGATGTGCGGACTGGCGGTCGCGGGGTGTGAGGCGCTTGTCAGGCGCCTGCTGGGCGGCGGTTTCGGGTACCGGTTGGTGATCGCGACCTCTCTTGTCGGGACGCCCGTTCATGAAACCGGGCATGCGTTGATGTGCCTTTTGTTCGGACACCGGATCAGTCGGATGGTGCTCTGGCAGCCGCGCAGTCCGGATGGCGTGCTGGGGTATGTAACGCATACCTACCGTAAACGCAATCCCTATCAGATGCTCGGCAATCTCTTCATCGGTATAGGTCCGATCTTTTCGGGACTGGGGATGATTCTTTTGCTCCTGTTTCTGTGTTACCCGGACGCGTTGCATACCTATCTTGCGCAGACCGGCAGTGCGGTTGCGGCAGGGGAGGGGGTGGCTTCGCTCGGTGCGCGGGGGTGGCGGCTGTTTTGTGCGCTCTTT
>FR890474.1 GCA_000433415.1 Clostridium sp. CAG:448 | reverse complement strand
CGCAGAGCGGTTCCCGATCCTCAAAATAGAAGGTCAGATCAATGTGTGCTTCCGCGCCCGACAGATTCAGAACGCATACTGCCTCATGGCTGACAAATTCGCCCTTTTTGGTGTCGCTCATGTAGCCGTCGGCGATCATCCAGGTCTTTTTTCCTTGCATGGCAATATTCTCCTTTGTGATTTACTGTGACCTCCTTAAGGCATTACCGCGTAATTCCGATGGTGCAATTGCGCGGCGCAAACGCGCAGTGATGCTTTAAGAAGGCCGTTTTTCTGTTCCGTATATGATGGCAAGCCCGCCCGTTGCGGTTTCGCGATAACCGGAGGGCAGATCCTTTCCCGTGCGATACATGACCTCCACAATCTGGTCAAAGGACACCTGGTGCGCGCGCTCCAGTGACTTTGCGAGCATCACCGCATTGAACGCCTTGATGCTTGCCATTGCGTTCCGCTCAATGCAGGGAATCTGCACCAGCCCCCTGACCGGGTCGCAGGTCAGTCCCAGATTGTGTTCCAGCGCGATTTCCGCTGCGCATTCGACCGTCTCGGTGCCGAGCTCGTAGAGCTGTGCCAGTGCCGCTGCCGCCATGGAGCAGGCAACGCCGACCTCCGCCTGACAGCCGCATTCCGCGCCGCTGATGGACGCATTGGTTTTGACCACGTTGCCGATGACGCCGGCAACCGCCAGAGCGTCTAAAATCTCCGCGTCACTGACCCCGCAGTCCCGGTACATATAGTAGAGCACGGCAGGCAGGATGCCCGCGGATCCGCAGGTGGGCGCAGTGACCACCGTCCCGTTTGCGGCATTTTCCTCGGCAACCGCCAGCGCATAGGCGGAGACCTTGCGGTTTTCGTGCATCAGCGCCGGCTCGAATTTCGTATTTTCGCGGTACAGCGTCCGCGCTTTGCGCGCCAGGTGCAGTCCGCCTTCCAGCTCGCCCGTGCGTACAAGCCCGCGTTCCACGCTGTCCCGCATGGTGTCCCACACAAGCGAAAGGTGCGCGTCAATGTCCGGTTCGTAATGACGGACGTAGTCGGCAAGCGAGATGCCGTTTTCCGTAAGGAAGGTGCGGATGGCGGCAAAGTCGGTTTCGGGATAGAGATCTGTCCCCTCCGAGAGCGGAACGCCGTCAATCAGAACACTGCCGCCCCTCCCCCCGCCGATGCTGTCGGCGGTGAAAAGCAGGGTCGCCTTCCCATCGCAAAGAGCGCTGACCGTCATCCGGTTGGGGTGCCCGGGCTGTGTCACGGTGTTAAAAAGAATTTCGGTGTCCCCGCCCAGCGTTTCCCGCAGAACGCGGTCGGTTCCGTGCCCTTTGCCCGTCAGGGCGAGCGAGCCGAACAGCTCCACCCGGTACGGACCCGCCCCGTAGGTCTCCAGGGTGTATGCGGCAATCCGCTGCGGACCGATGGTATGGGAGCTGGAAGGTCCCTTGCCGATGCGGTAAAGTTCTTTCAAGGATTTCATGTGCAAAACCTCCGTTTCGGGGAAAACTCAGCCGCCGATCCGGCGAACGGCGCCGGGAAGCGGCGTTCCGGTGCGGAATGCCTCCAGCACGCAGTCCACCTCGGCAGGGGATTCGGTGGTAAAGAGAAAGTGCCATGCCGTGACGCCGGCACGCAGCAGCGGTTGTGTGCGGTCGGACATGTTGGTGGGCAGACTGTTCAACAGCAGATTGCGGTGCTCCCATTCGCGCAGCAGCGGAAAGACGACGCCCTTGCGGTCCCGGAGTGCAACGCCGCCGCGCCCGCATGCCGCGCAGTCCGCCACGGTGCGGATAACGCACTTTTCCAGCGTCATCAGAGGAATCCGTCCGTAAACAATCGCGGCGGTGTTGCCGCGCAGATCCCGCAGCTGCGGCAGGGTCATTTCCGGCGAGGCAACCGTATCCGCAATGCCGAGCTGTTCCAGGCGTGCAACCGATTCCGTATTGGTGACATTGAAGCGGTAGTCCCCGTGCAGATGCATTCCGCTTTCCCGGGCAAGGGAAAGATGCCCGATGTTGCCCACCAGAAGGTGTGTGTAGCCGCGT
>FR890473.1:4122-9032 GCA_000433415.1 Clostridium sp. CAG:448 | reverse complement strand
GATGCCGATGGATTCCAGGTTGTGGAATGCATTGTAGTCAAGGACGTATTTCAGACCGTCGCCACGGACAATCTCGGTCATGTTGTCAAAGGTGTCGTAAGCGTAAGAGACGTGGGCAAGTTCTGTTCCTGCGGCATTTTTACTGGTAACTTTGGTTGTCTTGCCTGAGGCATCATATTCATATGCGGTCTTGTTGCCAAGTCGGTCGGTGACCACCTCATTACGGGATGTCTGAGCATCAACCGCGTAGGCAGTCACATTGCCGCGCGCGTCGGTTTCCCGGGTCAGATCATTGCCGCCGGCATTGTATTGGAATGCACGGTAAATCGTTCCGAATTCGCCGTCGGTAAACGTGGTTTCGGTCAATGCGTTTCCGTAGGTGTCTTCCGATTCCCGGAATGTGGGGACGGTGTCTGCGGTGTCTGTTTGTCCCGCATCATCCACGCCGTTGCTTTCCAGGACAAAATCGGTGGCGGACAGTCCTTTTTCCATGCTGGCTCGGGTCAGTTGGATGTCATCAAAGTAGGCGGTTCCTTCGTTGTAGCTGTATTCACACCGCACGGTCAGGTTTCTGATCTGGCGGAATTTGCTCTTGGAAAACTGCACCGACGCAAACTGCCAATCTTCCGTGCGCGGGGAGAAGTCTGCGGAAAATGTCTCCGTACCGTATTCCTTGTATTTCACATCGTAGTAGTTGATCTGCGCATACAACCGGAACGTGGGCTGCTGCACATTCTCTCTGTCATGCACGGGCAATCCGTATCCCTTTGCCCAACCGGACAGCGTAAAGGTTTCACGCACACTGCGGTCTTTCTTGACGTACACCGTCTGCGAGGCACGCCGCACGGAATTCGGGCGACCGCTCATGGCAAGGGAGTGGGACATGTTGAATTTCTCTGTTGTGCAGTCGCTGATGCCGTTGCCGATAGTCCATCCCGACGTTCCGCGCTCAAAGTTGCCGTTCTCCAGCAGATTATATGCATTTGCATACGGATTGTTTTCCAACTGTGCGCCGTCTGCGTAGACGGTTCCGGCGCCGTCGACAAGAATCTGCACCTTTACGCGCTGGGCGCTCGCCAGGGTAAACGGAACAATCAGTCTCACATATTCCCGGTCAAAGGTCGTCAGCCGTTCGCTCACTGCCAGCACGCTGCCGCCGGTACTCACCACGCGGATATATGCACCGGGGATGGTTCCGCCCTTGAAGGAAGCGGCAATCAGCAGGTATGCGGAGAAGGTATACTGCCCTGCCGGCAGCGTAGCCGTCAATTGCTCAACGCCGTTTTTCGTTGCGCCTTCCTCTACCGAACACATACGCAGCGCTTTTTCGCCGTATTTGCTGTCCGCGCTCCAATCCGCACTTTCGATGCTGATATTCTGACAGTTTCCACCTAAACCCGTCCACGCATCCAATGTTTCAAAGCCGTGACCGGTCAGAAGGTTATTGATATTGCTGACCACACCTGCACCGGTATCGCCGCCATAGGGATGGATGCCGGAGCCGCCACCGCTCACGCCGACATTTCCGGTTTCTTCCGTGTACATGTACTCACTGACCGTATTCCCGTCCTCATCGAAGGTATAAACGGTCTTGATGACGCTGTCTGCGGTCTCTCCTGCTTCCGTATCTTTCGGCTCTGTCGTGGTCACAACGGTTCTGCCGGATGCCGCGGAATAACTGTACGCCGATTTGACGCCTCTCACCTCGGACCCGTTTTCCATTCCGTACTCGCTGACGCTTTGCAGGCGGTCGCCGCTGAAGGCATACGCCACCCGATAAGAACAGGTATCGCCGTCATAAAGTGTCACACTGCTTGGCTTGTTGGAAGTATATGCAATCACAGCCTTTTTGTTGCCTGGATAAGTAATTTGGGTCAGGTATGAGCCGCTGTAAGCATAAGAAATCTCCGTTCCGTCCGGTGCGGTCACGGAACTCAGGGTGCCGGAACTTTCATTGTAGCTAAAGCTAAACACTCTGCCGGCGCCGTCGGTCACACTTGTCAGTCTGCCGGCGGAGGAGTAGGTCAGATTCATGTGATTATTGTGCGCATCCGTTACCCGAATCAGTCTGCCGGCGGTATCGAAGAGGTGTGTTTCCCCGCCGCGCGTGAGGGTTCGCTCAATCGGATGATAGGAGCCGTCGCCATTCACTTCTTCATACAGATAGTCACACTGTTCCGTGTCGTTTTTGCAAACCGGCTTGTTGGTTTTGCGGTAATAGCTTTCCTCGCCGTTTTCATCCGTATGAATGTAGCCCGTATATTGTTTTCCGTCCACGTAGAAGTCGCCGGATACCATACCCTGCATCAGGTTCAGGCGGAAACCGTTACCCACCTGCATATTGGAAAAATTCGCACAACGCAGGCTGATACTGCTGTCTCCGGTATAACGGTATGCCGCAAGAGCACTGTTATAGAGGTGTTTGATTGTAACCGGCATCCGGTTGCCGCCCCATGCAAAGTCCTCCGATTCAAACATCAGGTTGCCGCACTGCAAATCAATGCTTCCCTGTCCGAAACGCCCCAGCGTGTGGGTATGGGAACGGTATGCGGTATTGACCGCGTACGAGGGCTCATAGGTTACGACAAACTGCGGTGCATAGTTTGCACCTGCGGAACTTCCGTAAAGCGTGATGCTGTTTTCGCAGTCATCGCCCTCATCAATCATTCGCAGTACCAAATCCTGTCGGGTGCTCTCGCCCTTGATGATTTGATCGACCAGGGTGGTCACATCAAAGGTATAGCAAACCGGATCGTTCTGCGCGCTCTGCATGGCGGCAAGGTCAATCAGAACACCGGTATCTCTGGGCGTGTAATTGCCCGTCTGAATGGAATCGATGACGCGGTACAGTCCGAATTTGGGTCTGGATTTCTCAAACAGTGCCGCCTCCTTCCGGTAAAAGACCAATTCCGCCTTTTTGATGCGCGGGTTTCGCGGAAGAGTGGGCAAATTCAGGTGGATGTACATACGCTGTACACTACAGGTGCCGTCTCCCTTGCCGGTACTTCCGATTGTGTGCGCGGTGTTGTTACTGTAAAGGTTGCCCTGGTTCCAGTTATAGGTTTCCATTGCGGTCGCGCCGGTCAGCTTGATCTGCGGATCGATGACTACAGGGAACGCGCGTTCCTCTGCATTCATAAACTCCTTATCAGCGATAACGGTCAGCGTCACGCTGCCCTCCTGCATCTTTCCGATGCTGTATCTGACTGCCGTCGATACCACACCGTTTGCATCCGTCATAAAGGGTGCGGGAATAAAGAAGATTTCTTCCCCGCCGTCATCGGCAATGAAGGCAATCCGCTGAGTGTCATGGTCTACCACCGGTATTACGTTTTCGCATACAAGGCGGAAAGCATACCGATAGGTCTGCGCCTTCTTCCGGACAATAATGTTTTCCTTGACTCCGCCTCCTTCCACGGCGTAGGTGTAATCGGTTCCGTCCTTTACATCCGCAAAAACAAGCCTGTCCGGCTCGCGGTATTCTGCCGGCGTTTTCGCAAGAACGGTGGGCAGGATGCCCTTGCCGGGCTTCTTTTGCGTCGTCTTCTTCAGAACCGTCACGCGATACCCGCCATTCTCCACCGAAAAGAGCTCGCTGCTCTCGGCTTCTCTGCTGAAATGCGCAATCAGTCGGTCCGTACTGCCGGCAAAATGCTTGCCGTCCTCCTCAGTGACCAGCGTATTTCCCGCATTTTCGTACATTCCCGTTTCCTGGTTGAACACGTGTACGGCTTCCGGATAGAACACTGCCTGTTCTGTCCCGTCGCTCATCCGGAAAATCTTCCGGTTTCCCGTCCGGCACTCGGGGAGTTCCCGCATGCGGATTCGCTCCCGATGTGTCGGCGCCGGCGCTTCCTCTGTCGGCATATCGTCCGACGGGGACGTTTCCGCACCGGTGGTCTCGGGCGCAAGAACGAGCGCTTCGTCCGCGTTCTCCAATCCCGTCGTTTCCTTCATTTCATCTGTCATTTTGTTTTTCATTTTGTAATTCCTTTCGTTTTTTTATTTATCTGCACGCGGCAGATGCCGCGATGTCAGCACTGAAAAATGTTATCTGTAACGGATCTCCAAGATCTGCGGTGCATAATAGCTGTCTGCCGTTGCAATTGCGCAAAAGGGCTTGTTTTTCCCGACCGGCTTGAGAATCACGCCGTCGGTTCCGCTCAGGATTCCGGTGACCGGATCCGAAAGCAGCTTTTGCAGATCAATCTGCCAATGCACCCCGTCCCCTCCCGATACCGGGACGGCGGATCCGCCCGCAATTTTGTTGTTCCAATTGGAGCCGAAACTGCAAAAACGTGCCGAGACTTCATGTGCACGCATCAAAGCAGGCATTCCGTTCAGCGCGGGAATGTGCAAAAGTGCCCGGTATATGCGCCGGTCCGCAAGCTCCGTCATCAGCGAAGTATCCGGTCTTGTATACAGCCATTGCTGTCCGAACTGTTCGGTATACCCGATATACCCCGTGCCGCCGTAGCTGTTATTGACCGTCGGATTGCCGCTTTCTACCGTGGTATCCTGAAAAAGCTTTCGCTCGTACAGATTGACCTCAAACATCAGCCCCTGCGCCAGCGGACTTGCGGCGGTCAGGCACACCTCATACCGTCTGTCGTCCAGCTTCCGGTGGGACAGGGTTACAGGTGCGATCAGATTTCCGCCCGCATCAACAGAACCGATGCAGGAAAAGACGACAAACGGTACAAACTGCTCGCGCATCAGGGCAAAATACCGGTCATTGGCACGTACCTGCATGAACGGCACCGACACCTCCGCCGTCAGCCGAACGGAGCGCTGATTCCCGATACCACACCGGGACACAACGCCGTTTGCAGTCGGTCGAACGCTGCACTGCCCCTCCCGGTGCACACCGTCCACTACCGCCAGCCGCCTACCTCCACCCGTCAGCGGAA
>FR890473.1:0-4103 GCA_000433415.1 Clostridium sp. CAG:448 | reverse complement strand
CCGTTTTCGTCCCCCAGCCGGACGGTTTCCGAAACCGTGAGTTCGGCGTTGCTCCCGACCGCACGAAGCCCCTGCGGCGTTTCGCGGAAAGCAAGATCAATCAGTCTTCTGCTTTTTTTGTTGTAAATCGGTGTACTGAAATAATAAGCCGTTGTACTCCCGTCCTTCTCGGATACGAGCACACGGTACCGGTTTGTATTTCCGCGGTCGATCGCCATCGGCAAGCCGCCGCGCAAATGCCGGATCTCTTCAAATACGGATTGCACACCATCACCTTCCTTTCTCTCTGTCGGGAACCTCGGATTTCCCGTTTTTTGCAAACACATACGGAAACGCAACATTCCGTTATGTTGCCTTTATTCTATCGGTCAAACCAATCAAAAACCGGTCACTTTAAAAAATTTTTTATCACACTGCCGACCACGCAAAACGGCATAAAAAAAGGCGCCCACCGCACAGTTTCTGTGCGATGAGCGCTCACGATATTAAGTTCGGTCAGAAATTACTTCATAGCCTCTTCCACAGCCACGGCGACGGCGACGGTTGCACCGACCATGGGGTTGTTGCCCATGCCGATCAGACCCATCATCTCAACGTGTGCGGGAACGGAAGAAGAGCCGGCAAACTGTGCATCGGAGTGCATTCTGCCCATGGTATCGGTCATACCATAAGAGGACGGACCGGCTGCCATGTTATCCGGATGCAGGGTTCTGCCTGTACCGCCGCCCGATGCGACCGAGAAATACTTCACGCCGTTTTCAACACACCACTTCTTGTAGGTGCCGGCAACGGGGTGCTGGAATCTGGTCGGGTTGGTGGAGTTACCGGTGATGGAAACGCCGACATTCTCAAGCTTCATAATTGCAACGCCTTCCGGTACATTGTCCGCGCCATAGCACTTGACTGCGGCACGGGGACCGTTGGAATACGGTGTTTCGGAAACTACCTTGACCGTTTCGGTGTACGGGTCAAACTCGGTCTTGACATAGGTAAAGCCGTTGATTCTGGAAATGATGAATGCGGCATCCTTGCCCAGTCCGTTCAGAATCACGCGCAGCGGCTTGACTCTGACCTTGTTGGCATTCAGCGCAATCTTGATTGCACCCTCTGCGGCAGCAAAGGACTCATGTCCTGCGAGGAAGCAGAAGCACTCGGTTTCCTCGGACAAAAGCATTTTGCCCAGGTTTCCGTGTCCGAGACCCACTTTACGGTTTTCGGCAACGGAGCCGGGAATGCAGAAGGACTGCAAACCGATTCCGATATCGGCTGCAGCATCGGCTGCCTTCTTGTCACCCTTCTTGATGGCAATGGCGGCGCCGACAGTGTATGCCCAAACGGCATTTTCAAAGCAGATGGGCTGTGTGGAACGAACGATTCCGTCCACATCAATCCCCTTTGCGGTGCAAATATCCTTGCACTCGTCAATAGAGGAGATTCCGTATTCCTTCAGAACGCCGAGGATCTTCGCCTCGCGTCTCTCATAACCTTCAAACTGTGCCATTTCGCTCTCCTCCTATCATTCCTTGCGCGGGTCAATATAGCGGACAGCTTCAGCAAATCTACCGTATGTACCCTTGGATTTTTCATATGCCTCGTTGGGCTCCATGCCCTTCTTGATCATATCGGTCATCTTGCCCAGAGACACGAACTCATATCCGATCACCTGATTGTCGGCATCCAATGCCATTCTGGTGCAATATCCTTCGGTCATCTCCAGGTATCTGACGCCCTTTTCGCGGGTTCCGTACATGGTGCCGACCATGGAGCGTGCTCCCTTACCGAGATCCTCCATGCCGGCGCCGATGACAAGGCCTCCTTCGGAGAATGCAGACTGTGTTCTGCCGTATACGATCTGCAAAAACAGCTCACGCATAGCGGTGTTGATTGCATCGCATACAAGGTCCGTATTGAGCGCTTCCAGCACGGTCTTGCCGGGCAGGATTTCCGCTGCCATTGCCGCAGAGTGCGTCATACCGGAGCAGCCGACCGTCTCAACCAGCGCCTCTTCGATCACGCCGTTCTTGACATTCAGCGAAAGCTTGCATGCGCCCTGCTGGGGTGCACACCAGCCTACACCGTGTGTATAGCCGGAAATGTCCGTAATCTGCTTTGCCTGAACCCACTTTCCTTCCTCGGGAATCGGCGCGGGACCGTGATCCGGACCCTTTGCAACTCTGCACATGCGCTGCACTTCAGCGCTCATTGCGTATTCGCATTTTTCCTCATTCATGTTTGCTTTCTCCTTCATTATTCATGATTTTCATGATCAAACGAAACGGCGGAACCGCCTTATGTATCCGCACAACCGTCATCGGGTATCAGCGCGCGGATCAGCGGCGTCACCGCCTCCAGATAGCGCTCCCCGATCAGGCAGGCTCCCTCCTGTGTCGGATGGACCCCGTCCGCGGCATACTCCGCGCGATCCTCCGGTGCGATTTCCCTGTTCATGATCTCCTGCAGGGGCAGATGCGCATCCGCATACTCTGCCGCCAGCCGATGGACGATCCCGATAAACCGATCCAGATGCGCACGCATCTGCGGCTGATCCGGCTCGGCAATCAAAAACGGATCAATCAACAGGATTTTCGCATTGGTTCTTTGCCGCAAAGCGTCCAGCACCTTGCGGTAGTTGGCTTCAAACTCTCGGTCCGTTACCTCTTTGCCAAAGAGATAATAGTGCCAGACATCATTGATGCCAATCAAAACGGAAACGATATCAGGCTGTATTTCAACGAAATCGTTTTCCAGACGTTCAACAAGATCACATGTCCGTTTACCGCTGATACCGAGGTTGCAGAACTCGAACGAAACGTCCGGAAATGCATCCTCAATCATTGCGGAAGCGAACTTTGCATAACCCTCCCCCATATCATGGGGGTTACTTCGGTCCCGTCCCGCGTCGGTAACACTGTCTCCCTGAAATAAAATCTTCATAATGGTGTTCCGTTCTCCTCTATCGGTATTATTTGACGATCTCGCCGTAAACCGTGCCGAATGCGGCAGCGGCGTTGCACTCATCGGTATCGATATGCATTGCCAGCGCGAACTGATCGCTGACGCGGCAAACCACATCCCCGAAAATCAACGGGCGCGCGGTATCCAATTTGACCGAAACAATCTGTCCGTTGGTGACTCCGAAAGCTTCCGCATCCGCCGGCGTCATATGGATATGGCGCTTTGCAATGATGCAACCCTCTGCGATTTCCATTTCCCCGGCAGGTCCCACCAGTTTGATACCGGGGGTACCGGCGACATCGCCGCTCTCTCTGACAGGGACATCCTTAAGTCCCAGCGCACGTGCGTCGGAGAAGGACAGCTCTACCTGGTTCGCTTTACGTACAGGTCCCAGCACACTGACAGCCAGTTCCCCTTTGGGACCGACCAGTCTGATTTTTTCGTTTGCGGTCGCAAACTGCCCCGGTTGGCTCAGCATCTTCTTCACGGTCAGCTCAGCACCCTTGCCATACAGAATCTCAACCGCCTCGGCAGTCAGATGGATATGGCGGGCAGACGTTTCCACCAGAAATTTGTTTTCCATTTGATATGTATCCTTTCACGAATAATTTCCCCCGTGTCCGGCATACTGCCATACAGACAGAATACGGGCATATCGGAAAAACGGGTAAACAGAAATCCCCATTCTTGACCATTATACCACACAAAATCGGAAAAGTAAAGAAGAATTTTCAATAATTCTTACAGAATAAGCATCTTCTTTCTCGGTAATACTGATAAATGAAAAATGCAGAAGAAAGCAGGTCAGGAAAAGATATGGACGAGAAGGAAAAAAACAGCAAAAAGAACAGCCGCGACCGCAGTGAAGAGCTGGATGAAACCATTGAAATGGGCGAGGCGCGCGTCCGCAATGCACGGGAATCCATCCATTGTCTGTCCATCATCGGGCAGATTGAGGGGCATTATTTTCTGCCGGACGGTCAGAAAGCGACCAAGTACGAACATATCATCCCCACACTGGTATCGGTGGAGGAAGATGATGCAATCGACGGGCTTTTGGTGGTGCTCAACACCATGGGCGGCGATGTGGAAGCAGGGCTTGCTCTGGCGGAAATGATTGCTTCCATGACCAAACCGACCGTTTCGCT
>FR890472.1:607-6578 GCA_000433415.1 Clostridium sp. CAG:448 | reverse complement strand
GCCATATGACCGCCGCAATGCTGGAATTCGACGGTCCCACGGAAAACAGCCTGGACGGCGTGTCCGACCGCGACTTTTGTGTGGAGCTTCTGAGCGCCTGCTCCATTCTGCAAATGCATCTATCGCGCCTTTCCGAGGAGCTTTTGCTCTGGTCCAGTTGGGAATTTGGTTATGTGACATTGGATGATGCCTACACGACCGGGTCCAGCATTATGCCGCAAAAGAAAAATGCCGATATGGCAGAACTGATCCGCGGCAAAACCGGACGCGTATACGGAGATCTGATGGGAACCTTAACAATGCTCAAGGGCCTTCCCCTTGCTTATAACAAGGACATGCAGGAGGACAAAGAGTCCGTCTTTGATGCGGTCGACACCGTGTCCGCATGTCTCGGAATCATGACGCCGATGATCCGTACCGCCGTATTTCATCCGGATGTGATGTACGCCGCGGCACAAAGAGGCTTTATCAACGCAACGGATCTTGCGGATTACCTGACCAAACGCGGCGTTCCCTTCCGTTTCGCCTACAAAACGGTCGGTCGGATCATCCACGACTGCATTGCAAACCATGCGGTGCCGGAAGATCTGCCGCTGGAGGTTCTGCAAACCTATGACGGGCACTTTTCGGAAGATGTGTACGATGAGATCCGACTGGAAAACTGCATCGAAAAGCGCATTTCATCCGGCGGAACCGGACCGGAGTCCGTCGCGGCGCAACTGGCGACAGTTTCCGCCTTTCTCGCAAAGCAGAAAAAATAACCCCATTTTTTCAGAATACCCCCATTTTTTCAGACACACAGGGTGTGGTGCCATGGCACCACACCCTGTGTGTTTTTGTAAAAATTATCGATTCTTTCTTTTGCGAATGATGAACACGTAAACCAATCCGGCACTTACGAGGCTGAGAACACAGATGACGGATACAATGACGATTGTCAACGTATGATCCGGGGCATTCACTGTAAAATCAGCATTCGCATCGCCGCCCGCGGACCGAATCGTCAGCCGATGCGTTCCCTCCGACAGTGTCTCCAAATAGTCCGCCGTGATCGTGACCGTAATGTCGTCACCCTCCGACTGATAGTGCTGCTCCTTTCCGTCCACCAAAACAGTCACGCCACCCTCCGGGGAGCCGCTGGACTTCACCGCCAGTCCCTCCTTGCTTCCCTTGGTCCACTGAAGATCTCCGCCCGTTATAATCGCCGGCAAAAGCAGTGCAATCACGGTATCCTCTTTTGTGATTTCGTTCTTTCCCTCTTCATCGGCAAAATATTTCTGACAGCCGTCGCAAACGCAGTACGTGTGCAATCCGGTATCGGTTCCTGCCGCCCAAGCCTGCATGGGGATCGGAAACAAAGCCAAACAAAGCGCGAAAAGCAGCATGCACCATATTTGTTTTTTCATTCTCCTTTTTCACCGTCCGGGCCTTGTGATCGGTATATATCGGGACTTCCACCGGCTTTCAGGTAATATTCACCCTCGTACAATCCCCCTCGCCTGCTGTTGTGTGCATACTCATTTCCCATCTTCATTCGCTTTATCCTCTTTTGTCATTAACTGGAACGTTCGATTATATCATATCGGCTGCCCTCAATCGGCAAGCATCCGGTATTTTTTATTGATTCTGCAGACAAAAATCACCGTTCCTCTGCATCGGGTAGCGCACCAGTGCGTTGCCCTCTGCGTTTTCCCGGTGCATATCCAGCGCATGCACCTGCGAATTTTCGTAGGTGGTATAATAATAAATACCCTTATCGGCGTTCCACAAGCCGGTATAAATGGTGATTTCGTACTTCCCCTTTTCCACCTCGCAGCATCCGCGTATCTGTTCCACCGTTCCGAACAAATGGAACATCTGCACAACGCTGGACGCCTCCGTTTGCGGTGCAAGCGCGTTTGCACGGGAAAATGCCGCCCGCACAAAGCGGGATGCGGAAGAAAGATCGCCCGGCAATCCAAGCGCTCCCATGCCGCGGCTGTAAGCCGCAAGACGCAGATCGGATCCGCTCCCCAGACGCTGCTCCGGCTGCGCGGGAGAAAGCGCCATGTAGTTGGAAAGATTGGTCATCTGCCAATCAAAGGGCGGGTTATTGGTCAGTACACCGGCAGGATTGTCGTAAATGTGCAATCCGTCCCGCATGGATTCCAAAACCATCGTACCGGAACGGTCCCCGATCATCCAGTGCAGAGATGCCGTCGGAAACTGCGCAGAAAACGGATCGCCGGTCAGATTGATGGTCTGAAGCAGTCCCCGTGCCTCGGTCAGCGTCGCACATTGGGACAGGATAAACGGAATCAGCTCAAACTGCGCAACGTTCCGTTTCCCCGCACATACCGGAGCGTACACCGCATTTCCGACAAAATTCAGCCCAGCCATTCCCAACCCGCATTCATTGACGGCATCGTAATAAAGCGGATAATCCTGTGCCACATGTGCGGTTCCGAGCAACGCATAGTGTGCGGAAAGTTCACCGTCATACCGGAACCGGAACGGATATTGCCGCGGCGTAAACGTAATCTCTTCCCCGTAGGAACACTCGTAATCCAGCGTCCGCCCCATATAAAAATCATCGTTTTTCCAGGAAATCGCAGTACACATCTTCTCTTCTCCTTCTTCTCCCGCTATCGTTGTTTCCTGTACTTATTATAACCGGTCTGCAATTTCAAAAATCAGCCGCTCGGTCTTTTCCCATCCGAGGCAGGGATCCGTAATGGACTGACCGTACACATCGCCGTCCGTCTTCTGATTTCCGTCAATCAGATAGCTTTCGATCATCAATCCCTTACACAACCGGCGTATATCGGGATTCTGGCGCATGGAATGCAAAACGTCGTGCGCAATGCGGATCTGCTCCTCGTACTTTTTCCCGGAATTGGCGTGATTGGTATCCACAATCACCGCCGGATTCTCCAATCCCGACTTGGCGTACAGCTCGTGCAGATGCAACAGATCCTCATAATGGTAATTGGACACCGTTTTCCCGTCGGTGGTCTGATAACCGCGCAAAATGGCATGCGCCAACGGGTTTCCGGTGCTTTCCACTTCCCACCCGCGGTAAATAAACGTATGCGGATGATGTGCCGCCGTGACGGCATTCATCATAACGGACAAATCCCCGCCCGTCGGATTTTTCAGCCCGACCGGGATATCCAGTCCGCTTGCCGTCAAACGGTGCTGCTGATTTTCCACACTGCGCGCTCCCACGGCGACATATGAAAGCAAATCGGACAGATACCGGTGGTTGTCCGGATACAGCATTTCATCCGCGCTGGACATTCCGTAGTCGCGCAGTGCGCTCATATGCAATTGCCGGATTGCCACAATACCGCGCAGCATATCCGGATGTCCGTTCGGATCCGGCTGATGGAGCATTCCCTTGTACCCGTCACCGGTCGTGCGCGGCTTATTGGTATAAATACGGGGGATCACAATGATCTTATCCTGCACCTGATCCGCAACGCGCTTCAATCGCCCGATGTACTCCAGAACCGACTCGCTCTTGTCCGCGGAACAGGGACCGATCACCAGAATAAACCGGTTGCTCTCCCCTGTAAAAATGGAACGGATTTCCCGATCCCTTGCCTCCTTGACCGCAGCCATTTCCGGTGTGACCGGATACTCCGCCTTGACCTCCTGCGGGATCGGCAATTTTCTGTAAAACTTCATATTCATATCGGTATTCCCCCTATTCTTTGGCATCATCATTTTCATTGACGATGGTTTCCACCGTCGGCTTGTCAAATTTCTCCCGGCGTTCCCCGGAGAGGCGCATCATTCGCCGCATCTCGTCCCTGTCCCCGTCCTCCAGTGCCTTGCGCAGATGCGCAAACGCTGCAGAAAAACGGTCCATTTCCTCCAAGAGCGCCTCGCGGTTCCAAAGGAAAAGCTCACTCCACATTTCATCGTTGATCCGGGCAATCCGCGTCAGATCGCGGAAAGAATCGCCGGTGTATACCTCCATGCCCGGTTGCTCATTGGCACACATCAGAGAAACGGCAATACAGTGCGTCAACTGGGAAAGGAAGGCAATCATTCTGTCGTGCTCCTCTGCGCTCAACCGGCTGATCCGGTGAAATCCCAACGCTTCCCCCAACTGTACGCAAACGGAAATCGCATCCGGCGTATTGCGGGCAGTCGGAACCACAATATAGTTTGCACCGTGAAAGACGCGGTCATCGCTGTTGGCTACGCCGCTTTTTTCCCGTCCAGCCATGGGGTGTGCGGCAATGAATTCCACACCGTCCGGCATCAGATCCTGCACACGGTCCACAATGCTCCCCTTAACGCCGGTGACGTCCGTCACAAGCGTGCCCGGGGTCAATAGCTGTCCGTATTGCTCCACCCAGTCGATCAGTGTATGCGGGTAAAGCGCAAGTACCACAAGATCCGCCCATGCCAGCATCTGTTCGCTGACCTGCACAGAGCCCTCCCGCAAAAAGCCTTCCTTTACAGCGTAATCAATATCAGCCTGTTGTGCCGTAATGGCATTCACCGCAAAGCCACGCTTACTCAGCGCCTTTGCGTAGCTTCCGCCGATCAGTCCCAGACCCACAATCAGGACATGGGCACGGTTATCCAGTTTTTTCAGTTTCAATTCTGTCTTTGTTTTCATGCTTCCGAATCCCTCTCTGTATGCAGATCCACCTCTAATGCCCGCAGCATTTGCCAGAATTCCGGCATACTCTTTGCAACGCACTCCGCACCGTCAATAACTCCCCCCGTCCGGCAGAGCAGAACGGCAAGCGACATCGCAATCCGGTGATCGTTGTGGGCGCAGATCGGTACAGCAGGTGCATGTAAAGCCCCCCCGCTGACGTCAATGCTGTTTTCCTCTGCAACCACCCACACGCCGCATTTTTCCAGTTCCTGTGCCATCACCGCTCCGCGATCGCTTTCTTTGAAGCGCAGGCGTGCCGTGTCAAGAAGCGTACAACCATGATGCAATGCAGCCACCACCATCAGAACCGGCGCAAGATCCGGGCAATCCGCTACGGACAGCACACAGTTTTCTGCGCAAAGCTGTTCAATATAGGACTTCCAGACGCGATCCCCCTGCATACCGTCATCGCAGAAATGCGCCAAGCGCACTTCACCTCCCAGTGTCTGCATCGCGCCGAAAAAGGCTGCCGCAGACTGGTCGGTCGGAACCGTCAGGTCTCCGGCACCGCATCCGGTTTGTCCGCCCGGAATCCGGTAACTCTGTATCCCGTCCGCTTTTACCCGATACCCGAAACGGTTCAGCGCCGCAAGCGTCAGCCCGATATAGGATGCGCTCTCAACGGCAGATGTCAGCAAAACCGTACTTTCCGCCCCCAGGTGCGGCAATGCCAGCAAAAGACCGGACACAAACTGACTGCTGATATTTCCGGGAAAACGAAACGTATCCGCGTGCAACATCCCCCCGACCGTAACGCTGTCCGCGCGCTTCTGCCAGAGCATCTCCTGCGCGCGGCAAATATCCTCATAAACGGACAGCGGACGCGCAAACAGACGCTCTGCCCCTTTGAAAGTGATCCGTTTGCCGGACACCATGGCAAACGGCAAAAGAAGCCGAAGCGTTGTGCCGCTCTCGTGACAGTCGACGGCAATTCCATCCGGAATATCGCCTATCCGGATGCCATCTACCTTTGCAGTTTCTCCGCAAAGCAGAATCCGCGCGCCCATTTTTCGCAGACAATCAAGCGTTGCGCGGATGTCCGCATTGTCCGGCAGACCGTGGATGACGGTGTGCCCCGCAGAAAACGCCGCGGCAATCAGATACCGATGCGCAATACTTTTGGATGCGGGAATCTGCACGGTTCCGTGCGGAACGCTCTGCCTGATTACAATTCTCATACGGAAGGCTCCTCCTGCGCAAGCAACAGATCCACCGCCTCGCAGTATCCCGCAAATCCGTGTCCCTTGATACAGGCAATACACGCCGCCCGCACATAGCTCACACGGCGGAAATCTTCCCGTGCGTCCACAT
>FR890472.1:0-532 GCA_000433415.1 Clostridium sp. CAG:448 | reverse complement strand
CGCGACGGAGGTATGTGTGTATGCCGCCGGATTGAAAACAATGCCGTCGTATTTCCCATAGGCATCCTGAATGGCATCCACCAGGCTTCCCTCATGATTGGACTGATAAAAGGAAACCTCCACGCCCCGTTGAACGGCATGGCTGTGAATCTTCTCACAGAGTGAATCGTATGTCTCTCTGCCGTAAATTTCCGGCTCCCGTAACCCGAGCAGATTCAGGTTGGGTCCGTTCAGAATCAATATTTTCCGCATATCACATTTTCTCCCTTTTCCGGTGTCCGGCGCAAAGTTTCCAACAATCTTCCTGCGGCTTCCTCCGGGGACCCGTATACCGGGAAAATCACGTCCGCCGCTTCGCGGTACAGCGGTTCACGCACCGCGTATTTGCGCTCCAACAGCTCCCGGTTCCGCGTCAGCGGGCGTTCCGCCGTCGGACGGATGTCCGCAAGCGGACGGTCAAGAAATACCGTCACACCGTTGCGCATCAGCATGTCCGTATTTTCACGCCGCGTCACCGCACCCCCGCCGGTCG
>FR890471.1:4972-7259 GCA_000433415.1 Clostridium sp. CAG:448 | reverse complement strand
GTCAGATTCGGCGTCAGGATGTCGGCATAGGCACAAAGCCTTCGCATGGCTTGGACAAAGCTGTCGTCGTAAATGGTGTAAAGCTTCCCGTTGTCCCCCAGGACCGGATCAATCACCCGCACAGCGCCCGGCAGGCACAGCGTTTCGATATGTGTAAGTAAAAGATCAACCTGGCTTGGCGAGCCGAAGTAACCGGTGCAGAGCGCGTCAAAGCGCAGACCGATCTTTTCCCAGTGCGCAATGATTTTCTGCATCTGATCCGTCAGATCCAGAAAGGTGAAGCCGCTGAATCCGCCGGTGTGCGTGGAGAGCAGTGCGGTCGGCAGGATGACGGTTTCCAATCCCGCCGCGGAGAGCATGGGGAGCATCACGGTGTTGGAGCATTTACCGAAACAGGAAATGTCCTGAACGGATAAAATCCTTTTTTGTTGTTGCGTCATTTTCGGAACCTCCGTTTTGTGTGCCTACAGTATAGCACAATCCGGGCGTTTTTGCAAGCGGCGGATTTGCGGCGGGAAAAAATTTTGTGAAAGTACTTGCAAAACGCAAGAGAATGTGGTATACTGTATAGGTAAACAGCGTTTTGCTGTGAAATAAGGCCATACCAGCCGGGGTAGTAGCGGGGCCCTGTACCCGAAATCCGCTACAGCGGGGGTGGATTCCTTGTTTGAGGACCGACCACTTACGAGTTGAGTCGCAGTCGCTGTGTTGAGAAGTGGGTCTTGCGCAATTGGCAGCCGTGAACCATGTCAGGTGGGGGACCAAGCAGCATTAAGCGGTGTCGTCAATGTGACGCGAGGCAGCCTGCTTTGAGCAGGGAATGCGAAGATCGTGTGGGTGTGAAGTACGATCCAAGGTGTATGGTCTTGTTTTGCGGCAAAGCGCTGTCTTTGTCTGGAACGTCTGTCGGAATGGTACGGTGGCGTCTCCGTAATCAATCATTTGCCGGAGAAGAGAGGAGGATATCATGCATCAGGTTTTGTATCGGAAATGGCGTCCGAGGACCTTTGACGAGGTCAGCGGTCAGGAACATATTACGTCAGTGCTGAAATACGAGGTGCAGAACGGTGACATTGCGCACGCATATCTGTTCTGCGGCTCCAGAGGAACCGGAAAAACGACATGTGCGAAAATCCTCTCACGTGCGGTCAACTGCGAGCATCCGCAAAACGGAAATCCGTGCGGCGTGTGCGCGGCATGCCGTTCCGTCCTGGACGGGACCGCAACCGATGTGGTGGAAATGGACGCCGCTTCCAATAACGGCGTGGACGATATCCGTTCCATTCGGGATGCGGTCATTTACCCGCCTGCCGCACTCAGATACCGTGTCTACATCATCGACGAGGTTCATATGCTCTCTGGCAGTGCATTCAACGCGTTGTTGAAAACACTGGAAGAGCCGCCTGCACATATCATTTTCATTCTTGCAACCACAGAACTGCAAAAGCTGCCTGCCACAATTGTGTCGCGTTGTCAGCGGTTTGAGTTCCGGCGCATCGCGGTTCCGGTGCTGACGGCACGGATTCAGTATATCGCAAAAGAGGAGCAGATCCGGATTGAGGATGCCGCCGCGCAGCGAATTGCCAAACTGGCGCAGGGCGGCATGCGCGATTCCATCAGCCTTCTTGATCTGTGCGCGGGGACCGGAAAGGTCATCACGCCTGCGCTGGTGGATGAAGTGGTCGGTTCCGCAGGCAGGGAAGAAATGTTTGCAATGGTGCGTGCCGTGGCGGATCGGGACTATCCCGCAGTGCTTGCCGGCATCGACCGGGCTGTGCGCGCCTCAAGAGATCTTACCGTTTTCTGGCAGGATCTGACCGGCGTTTACCGGGATATTCTGGTGATGCGCACGGTCAGTGACGGTGCGGAATACCTGGACCTGACGGACAGCGAAGCGGAACAGCTTAAAACGCTTGCGGCGGCGCTGACCAAAGAAACCCTTCTGTCGCATCTGCGCCAGTTGGATGAGGCATTCGCCGCGATGCAGCGTGCCGGTTCTATGAAGCGTATGACCGCCGAAATGGCGCTGCTGCGTCTGTGTGAGCCTACGCTGACTGCCGACCCTGCGGCACTCCTGTCCCGGATTTCCCAATTGGAGGATTGTGTCTCCCGGTTGGAACGGCGCCTTGCCGCGCTTTCTGCCGGTGGAGCGGTGCCCGTTCAGGCACCTTCAGCGTCGACTGTGCCGGCTGCGGAAACAGCACCTGTGCCGGAGCGGCATGTCGCCGCAGCGGCAACCCCGGAAGCGACGGATACGGAAACGCCGGAGGGTGCAAAGACCGCCGCG
>FR890471.1:903-4915 GCA_000433415.1 Clostridium sp. CAG:448 | reverse complement strand
TGCGCGGATGGAGCGAGGTGTTGGACAAGGTCACGCAGAAGGACCCGATGTCGGGATCATTTCTGACGGACGTCAAGGCGTACAGCGACACGCAGGGGCGGATTGTATTGCAGTTCGGCAATGCATTCTTTATGGACATGCTTGAAAAGCAAGGTGGGGATGCCCTGCTTCTGGATGCACTGGGTGCGCTTTTGGGGAAGGAAATCACACCTGCGACATTGATACGGGAGGTTGTAGGACAAAAGGACGCGTCCTCTCCGATCGATGAAATTATTGACGCGGTTGAAGAAAACGAATTGTAAAAAATAAATTGTAAAAATAAAAAGAAAACGAATTGAAAAAATAAAAAGGAGACAAAACAATGAGAGCAAATATTCCGAAGGGTATGGGGGGAGGTCCCCAGAACATGCAGTCCATGATGCGTCAGGCACAGAAGATGCAGGAGGCAATGGAAGAAAAGCAGGCAGAGCTGGATGCACGGGAGTATGACATCCAGGCAGGCGGCGGCGTCGTGTCGCTGAAAATCAACGGTAAAAAGGAAGTCCTCTCCATTGCAATCAAACCCGAGGTTGTTGACCCGGATGACGTAGAAACACTGCAGGATATTCTGGTTGCGGCAGTCAATGAGGGAATCAAAAAAGTGGAATCGGTCAATTCCGAGGAAATGAATAAGATCACCGGCGGTCTGAGCATGCCGGGATTGTTCTGATGGCTGCGTATCTGGAATCTTTACAACGGCTGGTCGAGCAGTTCGGGCAATTGGATGGGGTTGGCCGCAAGAGTGCGTCGCGCATGGCGTTTTCGGTATTGGAGATGAGCCCGGAGGATGCACAGGCTTTTTCGGATGCCATTCTGGAAGCCAAGCGGCGGATTCATCTGTGCCCGATTTGTCAGAATCTGACGGACAGGGAATTGTGCCCGGTCTGTGAGGACGATACCCGTGATCGCGGGCTGATTTGCGTGGTGTCCGATGTGCGGACGGTCATGGCAATGGAAAAGGTGCGTGAGTACCGCGGTGTTTACCATGTACTGCACGGTGTGATTTCGCCGATGAACGGGATTACACCGGAACAGTTGAAGGTCAAGGAGCTGTTAGCCAGAATCAACGAGGGCGGTGTGCGTGAACTGATGATTGCGACCAACCCGACCGTTGAGGGGGAGACAACCGCGATGTATCTGTCGCATCTTGTCAAGCCGCTCGGAATCAAGGTGACGCGTCTTGCATACGGAATCCCGGTTGGCGCCGATCTGGAGTATGCCGATGAGGCGACTCTTTATCGTGCCATTCAGGGGAGAAGAGATGTGGATCAGGATCAAAGAGAATAGAAAAAAGGAGTTGCCGCCAAAAGCGTTGCAACTCCTTTTTGATTACCGGGAGAAGGGAAGGAATCAGCCGAATCTGCGGCGGCAGAGTTCGTCCGACGAGGTCTCTTTTTTTTCTTCCTTTTCAATGACTGCACCGACGGATGTGAGTTTGCCGACAATGTTGTAATAGCCGCGTTCGATGGTTTCGATGTTGGTAATAACCGATTCTCCCTTTGAGGCGAGTGCCGCGATGACCAGTGCGGCTCCCGCGCGCAGATCTGTGGATTCCAGTGGAGCGCCGGTCATGCGTGCGCCGCCGTGGAAGAGTGCGACATTGCCGGATACATCAATTTCCGCACCCATTTTGCATAGCTCATCGACATAACGGAAGCGGCTCTCGAATATAGTTTCTTTGACGGTCCCGACGCCCTTTGTAAAGCAGAGCAATGCGCCGAACTGCGGCTGCATATCGGTCGGGAAGCCGGGGTAGGGAGCGGTTTCCAGTTTTACGGGCTTCAGATTGCCATCGGAAATAACGGTCAGGGTGTCGTCTGTTTCTTCTACGATAACCCCCATTTCACGCAGCTTGATGCTGACGGATTCCATGTGCTTGGGGATGACATTGCGCAGTGTGACGCGACCGCCGGTTGCCGCAACAGCGACCATGTAAGTACCTGCTTCGATCATATCGGGAATGACGCTGTGATTGCAACCGTGCAGAGAAGCAACTCCGCGTACGCGGATTGTGGAGGTGCCCGCGCCGAGGACGGATGCGCCGCAACGGTTCAGAAAGACCGCGAGGTCTACAATATGCGGTTCGCGCGCCGCATTTTCAATGACGGTGGTTCCTTCCGCCATAACTGATGCAAGAATGGCATTGACGGTTGCGCCGACGGAAACCTTGTCAAAATTGATGGTGGTTCCGACCAGTCTGTCGGGAACGGAACCGACCACACAGCCGTTCTCGGTTACCAGTTCTGCGCCCAGCGCTTCCATTGCCTTGATGTGCAGATCAATTGGGCGTCCGCCGATGCTGCATCCGCCCGGACGTGCAACGCGGGTTTTTCCGAAGCGACCGATCTCTGCGCCGATCAGGTAAGAGGAACCGCGAATCTCGTTGGCGAGGTTATAGGAGGAAGTGCAGGGAACCAGGTTTGAGGTGTCAATGGTGACGGAATTGCGGGTGTGCATGGTTACGGTTGCCCCCATGCCTTCCAGAATATCCAGGGATTTCAGAATATCGCTCACATAGGGAATGTTGTCAATGGTGCAGGAAGCGCCGGTCAGAACCGTGGCGTAAATAATGGGCAGGGCAGCGTTTTTCATGCCGCTGATGGTGATGGTGCCGTTGAGTTGCTGACCGCCTCTGATGTGCAAGCTGTTCATTTATATCTACCGTAAGACCGATGTTTTGCGGCATCGGAATATCCCTTTCTGCGTGAAATGAGCGTGATGGCGAATTCTGTCGTTTTCGAAAAGAACGCGTCGGAAATCCTCGAAAGAGGATTTCCGTGTGAGTGTATATATTATAGCATAAGAACCGTTTTTTGTAAATAGGAATGATTTGAAATTCATAATTTTTTTACACTTTTTTACAGTTATCATGGGTCAAAACAAAAATCATGTCGTATTAAATTCCGATACGACACGATCTTATAATCCTGATTAACAATGAAGAACAAAAAATTTTTATCGGCGAACGGCAAATTGTTATAAAATAATTTCTAAATCATGTACATATATTCATCAAATATGTCGTAGTACGACATTCCGGGCTCGGAGTGACAATTTTCTCTCTGTTTTCAGTGTATGCGCCGGACAACGGGAATGCGCAGAAAAAACGATTTTCCCGTTTCCTGTCTTTGATCGCGTGTCGAAATTCACAAAAAGCTGACGGGCTTTGCTATATAAATGTGAGAAAGACCGAAAAGTACCGACAGCGCTTGCAAGCGGGATCGGTTTGTGCTATAATATGGAAGACATGCCTGAAGAAACAAAAAAGGACGGTGAATGTTTTGAGCGGGTTCAAGGGGTACATGAAACGCTATTTTATTGACGCCATGGGAATGATGGCGAAGGGATTGTTTGCGTCGTTGCTGATCGGCACCATTTTCGGTACGATCGGGAAATACCTGGGAGCGACGTATATCGACAACGCGGTGGTCAATACCATCGGTGACGGCTTTTTACAGATGCAAAAATTCTGTTCTGCGGCGGCAGGTCCCGCCATCGGTGTGGCGATTGCAATGGCATTGCAGGCAAAGCCGTTTGTCGTTTTGTCCTGTGCCGCGGTCGGATATATGAGCTACAATATGGGTGCGGTTATCAGCGCGGCATCGGGAGAGGTCAGCTTTACCGCCGGACCTGCGGGGGCGTTTTTCGCCGTCATTATTGCCTGCGAGGTGGCACGCCTGGTATCGGGAAAGACCAAGGTTGATATCTTGGTGACCCCGTTTGTAACCATTACGTTCGGTTATCTGTCTTCGCGCCTGATCTGTCCGGGTGTGGCGTGGCTGATGTATTTCCTGGGCGAGGGAATCGGTGCGGCAACGCATCTGGCACCGTTGACGATGGGGGTGATCAACGCCGTTGTGGTGGGCATTATTCTGACGCTCCCCATTTCGTCCGCAGCGATCTGCGCCAGTATTTTCAGTTCCGCGGCGATCGCGGCGTCCGCAAATCCAGACAGCCTTTTGCTTGCGGGCGG
>FR890471.1:0-736 GCA_000433415.1 Clostridium sp. CAG:448 | reverse complement strand
CGCTTGCCGGCGCCGTCTGCGGCGCGCTCTCCACAACCGTGTTCCGGTTGCAGTGCTCCGGTGTTTCGGCAGGGATGGGAACCTGTGGTCTTGTGGGTGTGCTGGGCGTGATTCAGGACAGTGATCTGACTACGCCGCGCACCTGGATCGGCATTGTGCTTTTGTGCATCGTGCTTCCCGCAGTGCTTTCGCTTCTGTTCTCGGAATTCATGCGCAGATTCGGCTGGATCCGTAAGGACGATATGAAGCTGAGTCCGGATAAAAACTAATAAAACAAAAAGAACCCTCGCAAAGAGGAGAGCAGTGCCGGATTGCACATGCACCTCTGTGCGGGGGTCTTTTGCAACATGCGTTTCTTATTTTTCGGTTTTCTCGGGGAACAGTCGGGTAAACAGCGGGAATGTCAGTGTCCAGGCGCCGGCGGCGGCAGTGGTCAGGAAGTACCGGACTGCCTGCAACCAGACTGCATTTGTATAGGCTTCCTCTCCGATCAGGGCGACCGTCAGATATTTGAATCCCTCCAGGACACCGAGGACAACTGCCAATCCGAAAACGGTTTTCAGAATCTGCGCCGGCAGGGACGCCTCTGTCTGATAGTGAATGATATGCGTATCAAGGAGAAAGAACAGCCAAAGCGCCGACGCGCCGCCGACCAACAGCCAACCGTTTTTCAGACCCGCATACAGATTATCGGTATCCATATCTGCCGGGAAGGGGAACAGATACGCATAGAGCA
>FR890470.1:5485-6424 GCA_000433415.1 Clostridium sp. CAG:448 | reverse complement strand
CCGAAAGAGCCGCGGGCGGGGTGTCGCGGAAGGCTTTCCGGAACCGTCTGCCGGTTTCTCCCAACGTTTCAACGGTCAGCTTTCCTTCGGACATCCATTTTTGAGCAAGCTCCAGCTGGAGGCGGTAGCCGTCTGCAATTCCTTCCCAGCCGAAGCTGTTTTCCTGCCCGGTTGTGGCGTGGCTGCCTGCCAGAGACGGATTTTCATAGTATTCACGGAAATACCATTCCATCACCTCGCGGTCCTTCCCGCAGTCCCAGTAAGGCTCCATTGTGAAGCATCCGTTCAGGCGCGGGTGATTCTCGCTGTCTTTGTTTTCATCGTAGCCGTAGATCGGATCGATGCCAAGCATCCGGAAAACCGGCGTGGCAATGCGGTTTTCGTCATTTTGTGCCGGGCAGAGCATATTGTTTTTCGACGGATAGTAGGCGCCGCTGTAATAACCGCCCCAAAGCGTGTAGGCATCCACTGCCAGCTGCTCGCGGCAGATGCAGAAGGCGTCCATGTGGTATTTCTCGCTCATATATTGCATGGAGTACCATTCGCCGGTCTGAGGAAAGACATACGGTTTCCTTTGATGCTATGGATTATGAGGGAGACTTTTTCGCTTCCTATGATTCCTATGAGTTGGATGATGAAAAGACAGAGTTGTCCCGTGAAGAAAAGGTTCGCGCGGTGCTGAAAGCCATGAAGCCGAGACAGGCGGAGCTTTTGAGACTGGTTTATCTTTCGCATTACACACATGAGCGGATTGCGGCGGAAAAAGGTGTGTCAAGACCGGCAGTTACACAGCAAATCCGGACGGTGGAAGCGGCTTTCAAAAAAATATTTGAAAAACTTTTCTGAAAAACCTTACAATTGCCCCTTGTTTTGTCGGTATAGTGAGGGAACGAAAATTCCCCAAAAGAAAAACTGAAAACTGAATACTCATTTCATCAG
>FR890470.1:0-5397 GCA_000433415.1 Clostridium sp. CAG:448 | reverse complement strand
CGGAGGGAGCGATTCAGCGATACTTCGGGTGAAACGGAGCTGCACTCCGTGGAGGGCGATGACCGGGGCGAGGGATAATGATACTTTTGTAGCCGAAAGGCGCAACCGGCGGAGTACCCGGCGGAGGTGAGATTCCTATGGAGCAGGTTCGCAACCTGCCGCTGATGAACTTCCCAATATCGGCTTTGCCGACCGCACCTGGGGTGTCGAGGACAAATAAGGTGTGTAAACGATTCCCGGAACAAAAGGAACACCTCACAGAGACATAGAGGAAACCTTCCGGGAATCCGGATACATACCGGAAGTGCCGATACGGGAAGTCCGCAAGGATGGGGATTCGGAATCAGAAAAAAGAAAGGGAAGTACATATGGAAAAGAAACTGTTTCACTATGAAGTCCGCCTCAGTAAACCCGAGAGTCGGATGCTTCACAATAACGCACATCTGGCAGGGATGCTATGCTCGGAATATCTGCGCACCCTGATCAAAGGTTTTGTGCCGAAGCAGATGCCGAACAAAGACTTTCACGATGTTCTTCAGCGGCTGAACAAAATCTGTTTGAAACTGTCGGAAGAACAGAATCCGAGACTTGTCAGAGAGATCCGCAAAACGGTAAAGCAGCTTCAGGAGTTGTATTTCAACATGGATTCCGTTTGTACGATTCAGTTTGAGAAGGGAGGGAATGCGGAATGACGAAACCGATGAGTCTTACCGGTTTTGCACGGCGTGTGGAATATATCAAAGCCCACCGCAAGGACAACAAACATTCTGAAAGTGCGGCGGTGGCACGAAAACTGAGCAGACAGCTTCGGGAAGTGCTTTGCGATGAGCAGGACAACCTGAACCGTTGGCTGGAACGCCGTCCCTGCATTATCCGTTCTCCCTGGGAAGAAGGCAGGGAACAGGATTTATGATCCGCAACGATACGGAAGCGCTCTACTATTTCCTGCTGTATTGCCGGAAGGTCAATCTCCGGGAGAGGATCAGCGAGGAATTCGCCGATTATGTGGCGTATATCCTGAGCGTCTGCTACTGATCGGAGGCGGTGCGAACCTCTCCGGAACCCGCACGGCGGGTTCCTACATAGCCGATGAGAATCGGCGAATATTTCCTTGGAGGAAACACATGAAAGGATTTGTAAAAAGGGGAGAGGTTTACTACGCCGACTTCGATCCGACCGTCGGTTTCGAGCAGGGCGGTGTACGACCGCTGCTGATTATCCAGAACGATGTCGGCAACAAGTACAGCCCCACAACCGTAGTCGTACCGATTACCAGTAAGGTCGGAAAGAAATCGCACCAACCGACCCATGTTCCGGTTCGGTGCGAGGGGCTTTCGATGAACTCCATGGCGTTGTTGGAACAGATCCGCACATTGGATAAATCCTGCCTGAAAAGTCGCGTCGGGAAACTGGATGCCGAAACGATGAAACGGATTGAAACCGCCCTGCTGATCAGCGTGGGGATGAAGGAGGAGAGTCATGGAGGATAAAAGCAAGCTGAAACTGATTTATGAGGACGGCAAGCCCGTAATGAAAATGGAAAGCGACGGTGTGCGTATGACCTTCCGTTTTGCCGAGCAGGAGCCGGAAACGGATGTCAAAGAGAATATTGTCAATATCCTGACTTCTCAGTTCATACGGCGCACGGTTTCGGCACCGTAATAGAAAAGCGGCTATCGTTTTGATAGCCGCAGGGAGGTTGTTAATTTACCCCGGTTATGTCTTTCGCCGTGACAAGAATCACATGATCGTGATTCTCCGCATAGGCAGATACCGCTTCTGTAAATCCGGAGAGAGAGAACAGATAAAACCAAATGGCACCGTCGACAAACACCTTTCCTTGCAGGTTACGGAACTGTTGCATATCAAACGCTTCGTCCCGGAATTTGCACTCTCCGAAAATGAAGGATTTTTTCTTGGTATCCGGTGCTAAAATGTCAATCTCCAGATTCACGGATTGCTTCTTTCCGTCAATCGTCCGCATGGTTTTTCCCCAGTAGCGGGACGCATTGTGAATTCGGAACGGCAGTTTCTTTTCCCGATTCAGAAGATACAGATATTCCAGACAAACCTTTTCAAAGGGCTGGGAGGCGAAGTCATGGAGGCTTTTCACGATGTTGCTTTCCCACACACCGTCTATATCGTCATTTTCCAGATCGGTCAGGTTGCGGTAAGCAAAAGCGTACCAGAAACGGAAGAAGTTATCGGTCAGAATATAGTTGCCCTTGGTGCTGCTGTTTTTTTCCTTGTCGCTTGCAAGGGCAGGGGATTCCTTTTCCACAATGGAAATCTCGATCAGATTCTTCAGATAGACGCTTAGTTTGCTCTTTTCCAATTGCGTTTTGCTTAAGATCTCGCTGAAAGAATTGCATCCGAGTGCAATGGCTTCCACAATCGTATTGTAAACGGCGGTCTCCCGAAGCTCCTGCTTCAGCAAAAACTCCACCTCATTATACAGCGCACAGCCTTTCCGCAGAATGTTCCGTTTCACATTCTGCTCCAGAGAAAGATTCCGGTCAAACTGGCTCAGGTAATGCGGAATGCCTCCGAGGATTGCATAGGCGAGCAGTTTATCCTCATCGGAATAGTTCGGGAAGAATCGGATGGCATCGGTATAGGGCAGCGGTTTCATCTTGTAAATGCCGGTTGTTCTGCCGTACAGGGGATTCTTCTCGGCAAGTAATTCCTTTTCAATAAAACTCATAGCACTGCCGCAGAGAATGATCATCACATTCTCATGCCGCAATTTTTCATCCCATAACACCTGAAGAATGGACGGAATGCTTTCGTTGACCTTGCAGGCATACGGAAACTCGTCGATAATCAACAGCTTTTTGCCGGAAGTCGGAACATGAAGGACAGCAGAGAACGCCTTTTCCCAACCGGAAAAGCAATCGACATATTCAAAGGCAGGGATGTTGTAGCTATGCACTTTATCGGTGAAGGATTGAAGCTGCTTTGCGTCGGTGTATTCGCGGCAGGTGTAAAAGATAGCGGTTTTATCTTTGCAGAACTCGTTGAGCAGTTCGGTTTTTCCAACCCGCCGTCTGCCGTACAGAACGATGAACTCGGCTTTGTCAGAACGGTAGGCGTCATTGAGGTATTGCAACTCACTTTCGCGTCCGATAAACATAAGGTATCTCCTTTTATAGAATAATTAAAATTAGACAAATCGTGATTTGACATAATCATTATATCACACGAAATCCGTTTTGTCAAGGCGTTTGCAAGAACATTCCGAAAAACCATCTGCACATTTGTCAAAACGGGCAAAGGGCATTATACTGATAGGCACAGAGATTCCCGTACCGGAAAGGTCGGGCGAGAGGAGACATAGAAAATGAAAAGAGTTTATTGTTTGTATCGGGTTTCTACCGCACAGCAGGTCGATGTGGTCAAAGACGACATTCCGATGCAACGGATTGCCTGCCACGATTTCGCCGCCAGAATGGGATGGACTATTCTGGTTGAAAAGGAGGAGAAGGGTATCTCCGGCTTCAAAGTATTGGACGGCGCGAAGCAATTTCCGTCCTTTACCGTTACGGAAGGCAGTCCCGCATATTTCTCCCCGACTTCGGGTAAATGGGTAAAATACAACGGTACAGAATGGAAAGAATACACGGCTTCGACCTTCACGGAAGGGAAATACAAGCTGATGGTTCAAGTGCGCATCGACTACCTGGGCGGCGATACGCATGTGCTGGATAAGAGCGGCGTCACCGTTACGGTAGACGGAAATGTGTGGAACGCGGACGCTCCGTTCGTGCATAGTAATTATTCGTACGCATGGTTGACTTCCGGCGAATTTGTGGTAAACAAAACCGTCACCACTTACACCGTCAGCTTTAATGCCAACGGCGGCACGGGCACAATGGCCAATGTGACCGTTTCCGCGGGCGCGTATACACTCCCTGCAAATAGCTTCACAGCACCCGCAGGCAAGCAGTTCAAGGGCTGGGCAACCGGCGCGACAGGCGCGGTGATCGCAGGTACAACCTATCATGTTGCAGACAATGTGACGTTCTATGCCATCTGGGAGGACACTCCTCATACGCACAACTACGGCACCGATTGGCATAAAAGCAGCGAAAAGCATTGGCGTGAGTGTTCGGTCTGCCATGAAAAGAAAGACGAAGCGGCGCATATCCCCGGCCCGAACGCAACCGAGACAACCGCTCAGACCTGTACGGTTTGCGGATACGTTATAAAGCCGCCTCTCGGACACATACATCTGACGACGCTTGTCAACGAAGTCAAACCAACCTGTACGGAAGCGGGCAATATAGCATATTATAAATGTTCCTGCAGCAAGCTCTATTATGATGCCGAGGCAACGAAAGAGATCACCAATCCCGCCGATGTGGTTGTCGCCGCCAAAGGACATACTTGCAGCAGCGAATGGTTTGCCTCCGATCTTTATCATTGGCATGAATGTACCGATTGTCATAGCAAGCAGGGTGAAGCGGAGCATGTTCCCGGCGCGGCAGCCACGGAGACAACGCCTCAGAACTGCATCATTTGCGGATATGTTCTCAATGGCCCGATCGGACATACCCATTCGTTCGATCAGAAGAAAACAGAAGCAAAGTATCTCAAATCTCCCGCAACCTGCAAGGCCGCCGCAGTATATTACTATTCCTGCTCTTGCGGTGCCAAAGGAACGGAAACCTTTGTGTCCGGCGAAAAACTCGCCCATAACTTCCGAAACGAATGGTCGACCGACAGCAGTAGGCATTGGCATGAATGCTCGCTTTGCGGAGAAAAGAGGGAAGAGGCGGAGCATACCTTTGCGTGGAAGGTTGACAAACAGGCAACCGTGACCGCAGCAGGCGCCAATCATGAGGAATGTACGGTCTGCGGGTACAAAAAGAATGCCGTAGTCATTGACAAGCTTGCCCCCTCCATCACGGAAGGGAAGGACAGTACATGGAATAAGAACAGCCAAAACGGATTGATCTTCAAGTCCGACGCGGCGTATACCGATTTCACGCAGGTTCTTGTGGACGGCGAGGTAATAGCCGCCGATAACTATGATAAGCGTGAAGGCAGTATCATCGTTGAGCTGAAGGCAAGCTATCTCGCCACGCTTTCGGAAGGAGAGCATACGCTGACGATACGTTCCAAGAGCGGCGACGCAACGGCCAAGTTTACGGTGGAAGCGGCCGAATCCGCAAAATCAACCGCGTGGATTTGGATCGTTCTTGCTGTTGTAATCCTCGGAGGAGGCGCAGCGGCCGTCTATGTGTTCGTCATACGCAAAAGAAAAACGGCATAATTAAAGCGACATTTGTGAAGCCCCCGTATCCTACGGGGGCTTCACTTGTTGTAAAGGCGAAAGGAGGAAACGAATGCCGAAACAAACAAAATCGAGGGCATTGTACACTCTTTGTCAATATG
>FR890469.1:732-971 GCA_000433415.1 Clostridium sp. CAG:448 | reverse complement strand
CAAGTCCTTTCCGGACCGCACCAAACTGATCTTTGATGTCGGTTCCAAGGCAGGGAACGGGGGGCAGGGCGAGAATGGCGTAACGGTCATCGTCGGACCCAACGGAAGCGGAAAATCCAATATCGGTGACGCCATGCGCTGGGTATTGGGGGAGATTTCCTCCAAGAGCCTGCGCGGGACCAAGATGGAGGACGTCATATTCGGCGGGGGGGGGAGCCGCCGCGCCCTGGGGGTTGGGG
>FR890469.1:0-726 GCA_000433415.1 Clostridium sp. CAG:448 | reverse complement strand
CCGCCCGATGGGATTTGCGGAGGTGTCGGTCACATTCGACAACACCTCGGAATTTGCCCGTCTGGACTGCCCGTATGACGAGGTGACCGTGACGCGGCGTTATTTCCGTGCCGGGGAAAGCGAATACTATATCAACCGCAAGGCGGTGCGTCTGAAGGATATTTATGAATTGTTCATGAACACCGGTATCGGACGGGACGGGTATTCCATCATCGGGCAGGGGCGGATTGCCGAGATCATTTCCCGTAAGAGCGACGAGCGCCGCAATGTGTTTGAGGAGGCTTCCGGAATTGCCAAGTTCCGGCATCGACGCACCGAGGCGGAGCGCAAACTGCAGAACGTGGACGCCAATATGGATCGCGTCAACGATATTTTCACCGAGGTGCAGTCCCAGCTTGCCCCGCTTGAGCGGGAGGCGGCGCGCGCCGAAAAAGCAATTGCCCTGTTGGACGAGAAAAAGCGCGTGGATGTGCAGCTCTGGCTGTACGATACCGAACGGCTGCGTGGCGAAGTCAGCGGCGCGGAGGAGGCGGTCCGGCGCTCGGAATTTGACCTGCGCAACGCGGAGGAAACGCTGGAAACGTTGGATACGCAAAGCAAAAAACTGTATGAATCCGCGCAGAGCAGCCGTGCGGAGGTCGCAAGACTGGCAGAGCAGATCCGCGTGTGCACCGAGGAGAGCTTCTCGTTGGACGGCGAATACCGGGTCCTGGAGAACAACATCCG
>FR890468.1 GCA_000433415.1 Clostridium sp. CAG:448 | reverse complement strand
GCGTTTTTCCTCGTACAGCGTATAGTTCCAGCGGCAGGGCTGCGTGCAGGTTCCGCGGTTGCCGTCCCGCCCGTTGATAGCGTTGGCAAGCAGACAGCGCCCGCTGTAGGAGACGCACATGGAGCCGTGGATGAAGGCTTCCAGTTCGATTTCTGCGGGCAGTCCGTCGCGGATGGCGCGGATCTCGGCAAGCGTCAGCTCCCGCGCCAGTACCAGACGTTTGGCACCCAGTGCGGCATAGGCACGCGCCGCGGCGGCGCTGACAATGCTTGCCTGCGTGGAAATGTGGATTTCCATGTCGGGGAGCAGTTCTTTGACCGTTGCCACAACGCCGAGGTCGGCGATGATCATGGCGTCGATGCCCGCGTGCGCGATATCCGTGAGGAATTTGCGCAACAGGTCGTATTCATACCCGTGCGGCATGGTATTGACGGTCAGATAGACTTTTTTCTGACGCGCGTGTGCGTAATCGACGGCGCGGTACAGCTCGTCGACTGTGAAATTGTCGGCGGCGGAGCGCATGCCGAACAGTTGACCGGCAAGGTAGACGGCATCCGCGCCGTAGCGCAGTGCCGTCTCCATTTTTTCAAAATTGCCTGCAGGGGATAAAAGTTCAGCCATAAGTCCTCAGTCCGCCGCGTCGCATTTACGCAGAAAGTCCATACATCTGCCCACTTCGGAAATGCCGTCCGGTGTCAGGGATTCGCTCTCCACCACCATCAGAATTCCCATTTCGATTGCCTTTTTGCGCACGGCGGCGACAGGGGCTTCTCCTTCGCCCAGCGCCATGCCGCGTCCGCCGCGGAAACCGTCCTTGAGGTGAATGACACGGATGCGGTCGGCAAGGCGATCCAAAACCTGGATGGGGTCAAGACCCGCGTTGAACGCCCAGTAGGTGTCGATTTCAAAATCGCAGTCGCACCGTTTTTCCAGTTCGGAATGAATGGTGGAGCCCCAGGGCATCACGACAAACTCGTGGCTGTGGTTGTGGTATCCCAACCGGATGCCCTCCGCTTCCAGGCGCGGCTTGGCGGCGTTCATGACGGCGCAGAATTCGTCGATTTTCTCCAGAGTCGACAGATCGGCGCCGGGAATGATGTAATTGGGGTTGCCGATGGTCTTGTGATAACGAATGGTTTCCTCGATGATTTCGGGGCGCAGTTCCACCCACCCGGAGTGGGTGCCGGAGCATTTGACGCCGTATGCTTCCTGCCAATTGGCAACCGTCTGTGCGTCATGTCCGAAAAAGCCTGCGTATTCGATATAGCGGTATCCGAGCGCAGCCACGGCGCGGATGGCGCCCTCCAGATCCTTTTCGGTCATATCGCGTACGCTGAACATCTGTAATCCGTATTCCATATGTTTGCTCTCCTTTACGTTTTGCGCTGATTGCAATGCAACACCATTATACCACCGGCACCGGGGTTTGTCAACGAGCAGGAAGGATTCTCTTTTTTGCTTTTTTCGCCCGGACGAGCTTGACGCGGCGGACGACTTTGACCGACCGGCGGGGCACTTCTGGCAAAAGGACCCGGAGCCCATTCTGCCGCCTGCGCACGATATTGAAAATTCCTCCGTATTCTATGAGGAGGAGAGCGGGCTGTATTGGCTGTTTACCAATCACATTTACGGCAATGCCTATACCGATGCGGTTTGGGTCTATTGGAGCAAAGATCTGACCCGATGGGATCCGGAATGCCGCGCGGTAGTAGTGGATGCCGGCGTCAGCACCTGGGCAAAGGGTGCGATCAGTATGCCGAGCGTGGTCCGGCTGGATGCGGACACCTTGGCGCTGTTGTATGACGGTGTCAAAGGCGAGGGGACGGGGCATTTGCACCGGCACATCGGTCTTGCAAAGATCCGTCTGCCTTTGTGCCTGAAACCGGAAAAAGAAGAGAGCGGGGAGGCGTAAAAGCCGAAAAAGAGACCGCCGCGGGGGGGCCGGCGGCGGTCTTTTTTATCTGTTGTGCGGCAATCAGTCGGCACCCGTCTTCCCCTCAGGTGCGGTGTTGCCGGCAGGTGTTTTTCCGGTCTCCGCCGAGCCCAGAATGGGTAGGACGGTGTCGGCGCCGGTGACAAGGTAGGAGGGCAGGATGCCGTTCCACTGCTTGATCAGGTAGTACCGGAGCAGTTCGTCGGTCAGGGTTTCGGCAAGGGCTTTGTTGACTGCCGCATCCTTCTGACCCGCATATTCCGCCGCGTCCGCCTGAATCTGCAACACTTCTTTGTCCGCCTCGGCGGCAATGACCGAGACCTTTGCCTCCGCTTCGGCGGCGATGCGCTGACGCTCGGCTGCTTCGTTTGCCTCCATGGTCTTCTGATTCTGCTCGGTCTGTGCCTTCAGCAGGTTCTGCTGCGCCACCTGTTTGGCTTCCACCGCATCGGTGAAGGCGTCCGAGAAGTCCAGATTCTCAATGGCAGTGTTGACCACCTCAATGCTGTAGCTGTTCATTTCGCCGCGCAGAATTTCGGTGATTTCACTGGAAAGCTGATCCCGCTTTTCCACGAGGCTTTCGGCGGTGTATCTGGCAATGACGCTCTTGACCGCCACCTGAATGCGCGGCTCCATGACCACCTGATAGTAGCCGGTGCCGATGGTTTTGTAGATGTTCTGTGCGTTTTTCTTGTCAATCTGGTAGTTGATGGAGTAAGCCACCGTCACCTCCTGAATGTCGCTGGAAAACGCGGTCAGGTTGAGCTGGGATTTCTGGGTGCGGTTGTCGATGCAGACGACTTCCTGCACGGGGAGCTTGAAGTGCAGTCCCGCCTCCAGCGTTACGTCCTCCACCTTTCCGAAGGTGGTCAGGATGCCGGTATGTCCGGTCGGAACCGAGGCAATACAGCCGAAGCCCACAAGCGCGATTGAGGCAAGCGCAGCCCACTGCTTGGGGTTTTTCTTCCAGGTGGTGCGTCCGTTCTGTTTTGTAATACCGCAGACGACGAACAGAATGATCGCGGTCACGGCAGCCAATGCAATCCAGGTCATTTCTTTTTTCTCCTTTTTATGCGTCTGATTGGTTTATACTATGATTATAGCATACATTCCTTTGATTGTAAATAGTATTCTTGCAAATTTTTCGATATTTACATTCTGTACACATTTTTTGTCAGCGATGGGAAAAATGGTGTTGACAGGCGGAAAAAAGTAGGCTATAATGAAGGCGGTCCCGCGCGGAAAGCGGGACGGAAGGGAAGTGTAACCGTGGCAACCGAAAGACAGACGCCGCCCTGCTTTATTGTAATGGAGGGCATTGACGGTGCGGGAAAAACCACACAGATGCATCTGCTTGCCGAGGCGCTCGTGCAGGCGGGCAGAAAGGTGCATACCACCTGCGAGCCGACGACGTTGCCCAGCGGCGTTGCGATCCGTGAGGCGCTTGCCGGAAAGGGCGGAGAGAGGACGGTCTGTCAGATGGCGGCAATGTTTGCCCTGGACCGGATCAACCATAATGTGCACCCGACAGAGGGGATTGCGGCAAAGCTTGCCGCCGGGTACGACGTGCTCTGCGACCGGTATTATTACTCCTCCCTTGCCTATCAGGGCAGTCTGCCGCGCAATGCGGCGTGGGTCCGCAGTCTGAACGAGGAGTGCCCGGACATCCGGCACCCGGATCTGTGTATTTTTTTGGATCTGACGCCGGATGAGAGCATGGAACGGATTGCGCGGGGGCGCACCACGCGGGAGATTTATGAAACGGCGGATCAGCTGATGCGTTTCCGCGAAACGTTTTTTTCGGTGCTGGACAGCCTTGGCGAGCGGGACAGGATTGTCCGCGTCTGTGCCGCCGGCACACCGGAAGAGGTGGCGGCACGCGTCCGCGACGCTGTAAGCACGACCCTGCGGATCTGAACGGAATCCGATACGGGACCCGCCTTCCCGGAACGGGTGCCCGTCATATAAACATATACACATAAGGAGAGAAGATCATGATTGCAAAAACAACCCCAATGGGATTCAACACCTGGAATACCTTCGGAGAGAAGATCAACGAGCAGATGATCCTGGAGATCACCGACGCTATGGTGGAAAAGGGCTACCGTGATGCAGGCTACCACTATGTCGTCATCGACGACTGCTGGTCGCTCCGTCAGCGTGATGCGGAGGGCAACCTGGTTGCGGATCCGGAGAAGTTCCCGCACGGGATGAAGTATGTTGCCGATTATGTCCATTCCAAGGGATTGGGCTTCGGTATGTATTCCTGCGCCGGTATCCGCACCTGCGCCGGTTTCCCCGCATCCTTTGACCACGAATATCAGGATGCACGCCTGTTCGCTTCCTGGGGAGTGGACTATCTGAAGTACGACTTCTGCTATTTCCCGTCCTTTGCCAACTGCAAGCACCGCTATCTGCAGATGGCAATGGCGCTCCGCTCTACCGGGCGTGACATTCTGTTCTCCGCCTGCAACTGGGGCGCGGAGGAGCCGTGGAACTGGATGCGCAGCATCGGTGCGCATATGTACCGCTCCACCGGGGATATCATTGATACCTATGAGTCCACACTGGGCATTATGCGCGCGCAGATGGATAAATTCAATGCCAATGCATCGGGTTGTTACAACGATATTGACATGCTGACGGTCGGCATGGACGGTGTGGGACTGGTCGGCAGAGGGGAAGAGAACCGGCAGACATACAATGAGTATGAGATGCAGTTCGCTTTCTGGTGCTACTTCGGCGCACCGCTGATGATGGGCGGGGATATCCGCACCATTGACGAGAAGTACCGGGCGCTGCTGCAGAATCCCCGCCTGATTGCGCTCAACCAGGACGAGGAGTGCCGCCCGCCGTTTATGGTGCGCGCCGACAACGGTTACAACATCTTTGTCAAGCACCTGTCTGGCGGCGAATTTGCCGTGGGTGTGTTCAACTTTTGCGGCGACGCACGCAGTGTGGAGATCACGTTTGCCGAGCTGGGGGTTCCCTGCACGTCGGGTGTGCGCCTGCAGATGACCGATGTGATTTCCGGCGAGGATCTGGGCATCCGTCACGACGATTATTTCTTTGCACTGGGCGGACATTCGGCAAGAATCATCCGCTGCCGGTTTGTCAATGCCTGAAAAACGGCACCGCATCCCGGACGCGTTCTGTGACCGCTGCGGGGCAGGCATGACGCAGGACGAGGCGGCGCTCAACAGAAAGCTTATCAATCGCGCCGCGACGACCTGTCTTTGTCCCGCCTGCCTTGCCGCACAGCTCGGCACCGACGTGGAATGGCTGTACGACCGCATGAACTTTTTCCGCCGGCAGGGGTGCAGACTCTTTTCCCCGTGGACCGGGGAAGATGAACCGGATGCGCCGGATGGGAAGTGAAGCGCGGCAGGAGCGGGATATGTAAGCAAGAAATCAAAAAAAGCAGGGAGGAAAGCTGGGCAGGCGATCGTCCCTGTTTTTTGATCTTATAAGCGGTTTTCGGTATCAGAGGGGCTCTCTCTGTGTACCCTTGCAGATTGCAAAGAAACACTCAAAGTGATTTCAGAAATTCAATCAGCAGCTTCCTTTGTCTGGCGGAAAGATGCGACAGCACGGTGAGTTCATCTTCGGAATCGGTCGGTTCGGAAAAAAAGTCACGCAATGAGATACCGAGTGCATCGCAGATCAGGCGTAAATGTCCGACGGTAATATCTGCCTCCCCCAATTCGACTCTCCGCAGGTGCGTCTGTGAAACGCCTGCCCATTCCGCCAGTTTGTTTTGTGTAAACCCGCTTTTTTCACGCAATTCTTTGATTCGCTCACCGACAGTCATACGAAATCTCCCTTCCGGTTACTGCGTTTATTTTAGCATGTTTTCTATGATGCGCTATTATTATAAGGAGTATACGTTAGTCTTATAAAAATAAAACAAAACAAAAGAGATACAAACGGATATTTGCCCGAAAAACGGTTCATTCGAAGCGCGAAGGATGAAAGGCGGGCAGGACGTTTATACAAATTCGAAAATATGCAAAATTATTCTTATAGGGTTGACAAATTATTCTTATAAGTGTATAATATAAACGTTATGCGACAGTTTTGTGCGGACGGTGTTTTTTAGACTCTGTGGGGACGGAAATGCAGCTGACACGAAAGAGCCGCTGAAAAAAGCCGGAGACGATCACTGTTCCGGTATCAAGAAAGGGAGATTCAGAGATGGGGAGATTTGATGAGACACGGACAAAACAAAAAACCGTTGTAAGGATCATTGCATGGATTCTTGTTGCCGTTCTGGCGGTGTTTGCGTGCAGCGCTTGTACGGGACCTGCCGGACCGCAGGGAGAAAAGGGAGAGCAGGGACCCGCGGGTGTACAGGGACCGCAGGGAGAGAAAGGGGACAGAGGCGCCGAAGGTGTTGCCGGTGAAAAGGGTGACACTGGTGCAAAAGGCGACACCGGGGAGATGGGTGCCAGTGGTGCAGACGGTATGTCCGCATATGAGTTGGCACTTCAACAGGGTTATACGGGAACGATAGACGAATGGCTGCTCTCATTGGTTGGTCGGTTTGGTGCGGACGGCAAGGACGGGCAGTCTGCATATGAACTGGCGCTTTCCAAGGGATATCGCGGTACCCAGGAGCAGTGGCTTGCCTCGCTGGAGGGTGAAGCCGGGCAGGCGGGAACAGATGGCAGATCTGCATATGAACTCGCTTGCGAGAACGGCTTTTCCGGGTCATTGTCTCAGTGGCTGGAGTCCCTGATCGGTGATAAAGGCGACAAGGGGGATAAGGGCGACAAGGGTGACAGCGGCGAGAAAGGCGACAACGGAGAGAAGGGAGACAAAGGAGATAAGGGCGACAAAGGTGATACAGGAGCAGCGGGCGATGCCGGCATGTCTGCGTATGAAATTTACAAAAAGCTGCATCCTGCGTATCAGGGGAGCGAATCCGAGTGGATGGAGGACCTTGTGCGGGGAAATCTTGAAAAATGTACCGTTACCTTTGACCTGAACGGCGGAAAAGCAGGAACCGGATTCTCTGATGCAGTGCAGGTTCCGGTCGGCGGGACCGTTTCGCTGACCGTCCCAACCAGAGAGGGGTATGTATTTCTCGGTTGGTATACCGGAAATTCGGTTAATGACGGTGTTTTCACTACCACGGATCGGGTATTGGGAGATCTTCGGTTGATCGCAAGATGGGGCGCAAACGAATACACGGTCACCTTCCTCGGCACAGCAAATCAGGTTCTCAAGGTGGAAAAGGTCGCATACGGGGAGGCGGCAAGCGCTCCGGATGCGCCGGTGGAGCCGCTGCTTCGTTTCGTGCGATGGGATCGGGATTACACGGTCATCAAGAGCGATCTGACAGTCAAGGCAGTCTATGTATCTGACACTTACAGGATTTCTTACCGCACTGACGGTGGCACTTCGCTTCCGGACAGCGTATATTATACGGGTGTTGCCACTGTGGCGCCGCGGGATCCGGTCAAGGCGGGTTACTTCTTTGCCGGTTGGTATCAGGATGCGGCACACACAAAGAAATTCGTATTCGGAACCGCACTGAACCGGGATACCGTGGTATATGCTTATTTTGCGGAGATGATTCCCATTACCACTGCGGAGGAACTTGTAGCCATTGCACATAATACCGCAGGAAAGTATGTTCTGATGAACGATATCAACCTGAAGGGTGAAAACTGGGCACCGATTTCCGCTTTCTCCGGCGTTCTGGACGGGGCAGGGCACAAAATATACAATTTTGTCATCAGTGAGAGTGCCCAGTATGTCGGTTTCATCCGCGAAAACAACGGAACCGTCAAAAATGTCATATTTGACGATTTTCTCTTGTCGGTCAACAGGAACGCACAGGGAGAAAGTGCGGTCGGTCTGGTTGCGGGAAAGAACAATGGGACGATCAGTGACTGTATGATCACGGGAAACGGGACCTTTGAGGTTGCCAATCATTTTGTGGCAACAGTAAGCTCCACAGGGATGTGGTTTTATGCCGGGAGTATTTGCGGTCTTAATACCGGTACGGCAACGTTAAAAAATGTGCGTTCATACGGTAGTTTTGAATATAGTCCCCTGGTGTCAAATGGCACAAAGAGTAACACCGAAAATCATTCGTATTTTGGTGGACTCGCGGGAAAGAACTGGGGAACAATTGAACAATGCCAATATGCAGGGAAAATTGAGAGCGCTGCCACCCGTGTTGAAAGTTACTATTTTTCGAGCATATCGGTATTGATTGGCGGAATAACCGGCATTCAGGAGAAAGGCGGGGTTATTGCTGCCTGCAGTGCGGATGCAACAATCAGCGTGGCAGATACGACCGGAGTAAACGTGGAATGTATCGGAATGATTTGTGCCGAAAGTCACGGTGCCACGATCAGGGATTGCTTAGCCAGTGGGCGCATTCAACACAACAGCGTTGTGGGAAAGGCATTTATCGGAGGAATTCTCGGATACAACGGCTCCGAGGGAAAAGTTTCCAACTGCTATGTGACGACGGAAATTATAGAAGAGAAAAGCGGAAATTCTGCACCGTTTTACATCGGCGGTATCGTCGGCTATAACAGCGGCAACTGTACGGTCAAGGGCAGCTGCATGGCGGGGAGCATTGCATCACAGACATCACGACAGTACGGGTATATCATTGGGGCGGCTGAGAACGGCTCGACCTGCTTCAAGTGCTACTACAGCGCAAGCGCAACCATCCGAATCGGGACGGAAATGAAGCTTGTCGGAACCTGTAATGCCGGAAGTGTGAAGGAGGCAGATGCGCTTTGCAGTGCCGCACTGCTGTCGGAGGAGCTCTGTTGGGATGCTTCCGTCTGGAAGATCGGAAACGGAGCGCCCACACTGAAATGCTTTGAATAGCCGCTGCATACGGGGTTGCAGTGCCGTATTGTGTATGGATGTACAAGGAGCATTTACAGACCAGGGGAAATGTGCAGCCATGAAACAGCGGGACAATCAAATCAAAGGAGGTTGACAGAATGAAAAAATGGTTTGCGCTATGACATTTGATTTCTATTATCCTGCAGAGTAAACAACGACTTTTTGACAAAAATAACCGCCGCCCGTGTGCGTTGTGCACGGGCGGCGGTTTTCGGTATTTTACGGCGTGTCTGCGGAAACGGTGAAGTCCGAGACGGACAGGGTGCGGGTGGCGTCCGATACCGATACGGGGAAAAAATGGTTCGCTTCCGTGTCATGGCGCAGTGTCAGGGTGACGCCCGCCTCGGTGACGACGGTGTAAAGTCCGTCCGGCTGTTTGTGCGCCGAAACGGTCTTTTTGGGGTCGATGCCCTCCAGCGCGAAGAGGGCGGCGGGAGCAAGAAGGGGCAGGTAGCCGTTCCCGTCGGCTGTCTGCCCGTCCTCTCTGGTGACGGATACGGTTCCGTCCGCCGTGCGCGATATTTGCGTGCCGCACAGAGCCGGCGGCGCCGTATACCGGATGTATGACGCACGGTTGCCGTTGCCGCTGACCGCAGCCGAAAACGGGATGCCGTCCGTCTCCCAGGAAAGCGTCGCGTTCCATGCCGGGGCGTCGGAGAGGTAGTTGTAGTTTGGGATGCGAACCTGTCTGCACCCGCACAGAAGGAGCGCAATGACCAGAGCGGCTGCCAGAAGAACGGCACATACGGTATCTTTCATTTTCTTTTCCCCCTCTTTTTTCTGTCTGTTTCATTCTATGCGGCGAGGGGGACAAGTATGCCTTGCGTTGAAATTGGTTCAGGATTCGGAGGCGGGGCAGGCACCGAGATAGTCATCGGGGGACCAGCCGCAGAGGAACGCGACCGGAAGGGCAAACATGGTGTGGCACAGGGAAGTATTCCATTTGCGGTCCTTTCCGAATGCCTCGAAGGTGGTGGTTGCCCCCTCTGCGAGCATGCGGAGCCAGTAGTTGCGGTCGCAGAGCAGATCGTAGAGCAGGTCGGTCTGACCGGCGCGGAAAAGGCCGAACAGGATCAGCGGGGAGACAAACAGATTGGAGGCATTCAGGCGTTTTTGGCGGATCAGCTCCAGTATGGCGCCGTTTCCGTCCGGGAGCGGCAGATCCAAAAGCAGTGCAAAGGCGTTGGAGCCGATGGCGGTATGCGCGGAATCGGCGGTGTCGGCAAACAGACCGCTTGCCGGGCGGTAGAAGGTGCGCATATAGGCGTCTGCCGCCGCGCAGTAATCATAGGGTTCGCTGACGCCCAGAAGGCGCGCGGCACGGTTGACGGCGCTCAAAGCGCA
>FR890467.1 GCA_000433415.1 Clostridium sp. CAG:448 | reverse complement strand
GCGGCACTGAAGAAGAAAAAGAAGGACGGTGTGGCGCACCGCCTGTGCGAAGGAAAAAATCTCGCCTTGATTTTTGAGAAAACCAGCACCCGCACCCGCTGCGCCTTTGAAGTGGCTGCAAGAGACCTCGGCATGGGCGTCACCTACCTGGATCCGACCGGCTCACAGATCGGCAAGAAGGAAAGCATTGCGGACACTGCACGTGTGCTCTCCGGCATGTTTGACGGGATCGAATACCGCGGGTTCGGGCAGAACATCGTGGAGGAGTTGGCAAAGTATGCTTCCGTCCCCGTTTTCAACGGACTGACCGATGAATTTCACCCGACACAGATTCTGGCGGATTTTCTCACCATCAAAGAACACTTCGGCAAACTGAGGGATATTCACTTTACCTACATGGGGGATGCCCGCTTCAATATGGGAAACTCTTTGATGGTCGGCTGTGCCAAAATGGGACTGCACTTTACGGCAGGCGCACCGAAGGGATACTTCCCTGACCCGGCGCTCATTGCAACATGCGCAAAAATCGCGGAAGGGACGGGTGCCACTCTGCGGTTCTGCGAAGACCCTGCCGAGGCGGTGCGTGATGCACAGGTCATTTATACCGATGTGTGGGTTTCCATGGGAGAACCGGACGCGGTCTGGGCGGAACGCATTGCGGCACTTTTCCCGTACCAGGTCAACGCGGCACTGATGCAAAACGCCGCACCGGACGCCATATTCATGCACTGTCTGCCCGCTTACCATGACAAAAACACGACAATCGGCAAGGAAAAATGCGAAAAATTCGGCAGAGATTCCATGGAAGTGAGCAATGAGGTATTTGAGGGACCGCAATCGGTCGTATTTGAAGAAGCGGAAAACCGGATGCACACCATCAAAGCCCTGCTTGCCGCCATGATCGGAGGCGTCGACGCATGAAACGCTACCTGGTCTTTGCGGACGGCGAGATCATAGAGGGCACCGCATTCGGCGCCTCGCACGCCGCAACGGGAGAGCTGGTGTTTACAACCGGTATGGGCGGATATATCGAAACCCTGACCGATCCAAGCTACGCCGGACAGATCATTCTTCAGACCTTCCCGCTGATCGGCAACTACGGAATCATCCCCGCGGACTTTGAGGGCAGGAGCGCCGCGTGCGGATATGTGGTGCGGGAATGGTGCGAGCATCCGTCCAACTTCCGCTGTGAAATGACGTTGGACACCTATCTGAAAGAAGCAGGTATTCCCGGCATCTGCGGGGTAGACACCCGTGCAATCACAAAAAAGATCCGGGAAAGCGGCATCATGAACGCCATGATAACCGACGACCCGGACGTGGACCTTGCCGCTATTGCGTCATACCGGATTACGGACGCCGTGGCGGCGGTTTCCTGCCGGACGCCTTACACGGTTTCCCCGGAAAATCCCTCTCACAGTGTGGTATTGCTGGACTACTGCTGTAAAAAGAATATCATCCGGGAATTGGTCAAACGCAACTGCACCGTCCGGGTACTGCCGCATACCGCGACGGCAGAGGAAATACTGTCCCTGTCGCCGGACGGTGTCATGCTCTCCAATGGTCCGGGCGACCCCGCCGACAACAAGGCGGAAATCGCCGTGCTGTCCGAGCTGGCAGGAAAGGTGCCGATTTTCGGCATCTGCCTGGGGCACCAGCTTCTTGCACTGGCACTCGGCGGAAAAACCGAAAAACTGAAATACGGGCACCGGGGTGTCAATCAGCCGGTGACGGACCTTGTCAGCAAAAGAACCTATATGACCAGCCAGAATCACGGATACGCAGTGGTTTCCGACAGTATCCGTCAGGTTGGGGCGGTGCGTTTCCGCAACGCCAACGACGGCACGTGCGAGGGTGTGGATTACCCGGAACTGCGCGCCTTTTCGGTGCAGTTTCACCCGGAAGCGCACGCAGGTCCCCTTGACACCGTATTTTTGTTTGACCGATTGATCGGGATGATGGAGGAAAAGTAAAATGCCGCTTTGCAAAGATATCAAAAAAGTTCTGGTGATCGGCTCCGGTCCCATCGTGATCGGACAGGCGGCAGAGTTTGACTATGCAGGGGCGCAGGCATGCCGCGTACTGAAGGAAGCCGGCGTCAATGTGGTTTTGGTCAACTCCAACCCCGCTACCATTATGACCGACAAGGCGCTTGCGGACGAAATTTATCTGGAACCGCTGAACGTCACAACCCTCAAACGTATCATCCGCAAAGAAAAGCCGGACAGCCTGCTTGCGGGACTCGGCGGACAAACCGGACTCACGCTTGCCATGCAGCTTTCAGCCGACGGATTTTTGCAGGAAAACGGAGTACGCCTACTCGGCACCGATGCGACTGCAATTGACCGGGCAGAGGATCGGGAGCTGTTCAAAAAGGCAATGGAGGAAATCGGTCAGCCCACCGTGCCGTCAGAAATTGCCCATACCGTAGAAGCGGCACTGGACGTGGCGCAGACAATCGGCTACCCGGTGATTGTGCGCCCTGCGTTCACCCTCGGCGGTGCCGGCGGCGGTGTTGCGGAAACCCCCGCACAATTGGCGGAAATCGCAAAAACCGGGCTTGACGCCTCCCCTATTTCGCAGATTTTGGTGGAGCGCTACATTTACGGTTGGAAAGAGATCGAATTTGAAACCATGCGCGATGCAATCGGCAATGTCATTGCCGTATGCAGTATGGAAAACGTAGACCCTGTCGGCGTGCATACCGGGGACAGCATCGTTGTGGCACCGGCACTGACCCTGTCTGACAGAGAGCTGCAGATGCTGCGCAGCGCCTCGCTGGAAATCATCTCTTCCCTGGGGATTGTCGGCGGGTGCAACTGCCAGTTTGCGCTGAATCCCGATTCCTTTGAATATGCCGTCATCGAGGTCAACCCGCGCGTTTCGCGCTCCTCGGCACTTGCCAGTAAAGCGACCGGATATCCGATTGCCAAAATCACAACCAAAATCGCGCTCGGCTACACACTGGACGAGATCAAAAACGACATCACGGGAAAAACCTGCGCCTGCTTTGAGCCGGCATTGGACTATGTGGTTGTCAAATTTCCCAAATGGCCGTTTGACAAGTTTGCCGGCATCAGCCGCAGACTCGGCACACAGATGAAAGCCACCGGCGAGGTGATGGCGATCGGCAACAGCTTTGAAGCGGCACTGATGAAGGCGGTACGCGGAGCGGAAATTTCACTGGATACGCTGAACAGCCTTCCCATAGACGGGCGTGACGTCAGAGAGCGCCTTGCGGACCGGGACGACCATCGGCTGTTTACGGTTTTTGAAGCGCTGAAGAGCGGCGTCTCCCCCGCAGAAATTCATGAAATCACCCGCATAGACCTGTTCTTTATCTGCAAATTGCAGAATTTGGCAAATCTGGAAAAGGATCTTGCAAGCGGGTTGACACCGGCACTTTACGAAAAAGCCAAGCGGCTTGGCTATCCCGATTCCGCCATCCGGCGGATAACGGGTGTGCAAAACCTCCCCCACCTGACAGCCACCTACAAGATGGTAGACACCTGCGGCGCGGAATTCTCTGCCCAGACGCCGTATTTTTATTCCACCCACGACCGCGCATGTGAAGCACGGGCACTGACACGTTCCGGGAAACCCTGTGTCATGGTACTCGGTTCCGGTCCCATCCGGATCGGTCAGGGGATTGAATTTGACTACTCTTCGGTACACTGCGTCTGGACGCTGAAAAAGCTCGGGTACGATGTGGTGATTGTCAACAACAACCCGGAAACCGTTTCCACCGATTACGACACGGCGGATCGCCTGTACTTTGAACCGCTTTGCGCCGAAGATGTGATGAACATCTTTGAGGTGGAAAAACCGATCGGCGTGGTTGTCGCCTTCGGCGGGCAGACCGCCATCCGCCTGACCGGCTATCTGGACAGCCACGGTATCCCGATTCTCGGCACTTCCGCAGAGGGAATCGACATCGCAGAGGACCGGGAACGGTTTGACGCCTTGCTTGAAACATACGGCATCAAACGCCCCAAAGGCTTCGGCGTGATGACAGAAGCCGAAGCCGAAGCGGCTGCGGAAGATCTCGGCTACCCGGTCCTTCTGCGCCCCTCTTATGTCATCGGCGGTCAGAATATGACCATTGTGCACAACGCGGAACACCTGCGGCGCTATATGCGGCGGATCCTCGCAAGCGGAATTCAGAATCCCGTACTGGTGGACAAATACATGATGGGCGCAGAACTGGAAGTGGATGTAATTTCCGACGGCAAAGACGTTCTGATTCCCGGCGTCATGCAACACATTGAGCGGGCAGGCGTACACAGCGGTGACTCCATTGCCGTCTATCCTCCCTATCATATCAGCGACATCATGATGCACCGCATTATCGAATGCTCCGAAAAGCTGGCGCTCTCGCTCGGCACAAAGGGGCTTGTAAACATCCAGTACCTGATCTGGCAGAATGAGCTTTACGTCATTGAGGTCAACCCGCGCGCTTCCCGCACGGTTCCGTATATCAGCAAGGTAACCGGCGTACCGATGGTGGACCTTGCCACACGGGTCATGACGGGAACGGCGGTAAAGGACTTA
>FR890466.1 GCA_000433415.1 Clostridium sp. CAG:448 | reverse complement strand
GGAAAGGGCGATTTTCGCTCTTTCCCGCAAAGCGGTATTATTGATGAATCGGCAAGGAGGAGTTCTGTCTGTACTTTGCCGGGAATGTGAGAGAGAAACCATATGGCACAGAAGCGAGACTATTACGAGGTACTCGGCATTTCCAAGGATGCCGATGACGCGGAGATCAAGCGGGCGTACCGTTCGCTTGCAAAAAAATATCACCCCGATCTGAACCCCGGCGACAAAACGGCGGAGGAAAAACTCAAGGAGATCAACGAGGCGTTTGAGGTGCTGTCCGATCCGGACAAACGTGCCAAGTACGATCGGTACGGTCATGCCGCTTTCGATCCGGCGCAGGGCGGCGGAGGAGCAGGCGGTGGCGCGGGCTTTGAGGGCTTTGGCGGCTTTGAGGACCTGGGCGACATCTTCAGCGGCATTTTCGGGGGCGGATTCGGCGGCGGTCAGCGGCGCCGTGATCCCAATGCACCCGAACAGGGAGAGGACATTTACACGCGGATTACGCTTTCCTTTGAGGAAGCGGTGTTCGGCGTGAAGAAGGATATTACTTACAACCGGATGAAGAAGTGCACCGTATGCGGCGGCACCGGCGCGGCACCCGGCTCCAAGCCGGAGACCTGTCCGGACTGTAAGGGACGGGGACAGCGGGTGGTCAACCAGCAGTCCTTATTCGGCAGTGTACAGCGCGTGACCACCTGTACCCGCTGTAACGGTACGGGCAAAATCGTGCGTACCCCGTGCCAGAACTGCCGCGGTAGCGGATTGGAGCGGGAGACCTGCAGCCTGAGCGTGGATATTCCTGCCGGTATTGACAACGGGCAGAGTGTCCGTTTGGTCGGAAAAGGAAACGACGGCAGAAACGGCGGTCCTGCGGGCAATCTGTTTATGGAGGTCAGCGTGCGTCCCAGCGAGGTGTTCCAACGCGAGGGCAGCGACGTCTACTGCGACGTGCCCGTAACGGTTTCCGAGGCTACCCTGGGTGCGGAGATTGAAATCCCCACGCTGGAGGGAACCGAAAAATATACCATTCCGGAGGGGACACAGCCCGGTGCGGTGATCACCCTGCGCCAGCGCGGTATTCCGGATATCAATGCCCGCGGCAGACGCGGCAATCTGGTGCTGACCATCCGGGTGTTGGTGCCGAAGAATCTGAACGAAAAGCAGAAGGCGGCAATGCGCGCCTTTGCCGAGGCGTGCGGTCAGGAAAGCCCGCGTAAAAAGCGCTTCTGGAAAAAGTAAGCCGGAGCGCGGAAAAGAACACGGCAGAAACAGAAAAGGATAGGTAACGGGCGTGACAGACAAGGACTATGTATGTGAGGATTACGGCGATCAGAAGGACTGGGTGCAGGTGCGCGTGAGTGCGCCGCTTGCCCAACTGGAGGTGCTGAGCAGTGTCATGAGCATGATCAATGAGAATCTGATGATTGAGGATTACAGCGACATTGATCTGAAAACCTGCTACGGCGATCTGATTGACGAATCCATTCTGAATGCCGACAAGACCGTGGCGGCGGTTTCGGTCTTTTTGCCGGCGGATGTCGGTATTTCGGATGCACTGGCTTTCCTGCGCGAACGCATGGAGGCGGACGGCATCGACGGCAAGGTGACGCTGCAGGGCGTCAATGAAGAGGACTGGGCGAACAACTGGAAGCAGTATTATAAGCCCATTCATATCGGGCAGAAGCTGGTCATCGTCCCTGCATGGGAGAGCTATACCCCTGCCGCAGGGGAGATTACGGTGCGCATGGATCCGGGTATGGCGTTCGGAACCGGTACGCATGAAACCACACGGTTGGTGATCGGGCTCTTAGAGGATTACACGCACCCCGGCGACTATATGCTGGACGTGGGAACGGGAAGCGGCATTCTTGCCATCTGCGCTTCCAAACTGGGCGCGGCGCGCTGCCGTGCTTACGATATCGACCCGGTGGCAGTCCGTGTCGCGCGGGAAAACATTGCGGCGGACGGCATTACCAACGTGACCTGCGACCAATCCGATCTTTTGCGCGATGTGGATCTGAGTGAGGGAAAGTTTGATTTGGTCTGTGCGAACATCGTTGCGGATATTATCATCCGCATGGCGCCGGACATCCGGCGGTACATGAAGGCGGGCGCGGTGATTCTGTGTTCCGGTATCATTGAGTCGCGCGCGGCGGACGTGATCGACGCACTGACGGCAAAGGGTCTGGAACTGATTGAGCAGCGGGAAGAGAACGACTGGTGCGCACTGGCGTTCCGGAATCCGGAGGAGGTCTGATGATGACAGAGCCGAAAAAGGTGGTCAGAGAGGCGTTCAGTCTGCTTGGCAAAGAGGGCAGCACCGCCGACGGTGCGGATTTCATTGCGGCGCTCTGGCGGGACGCAAACGCGCATTTCTCCGAAATCGCGCCGTTGGTCAAAATGACCGGGGAAGAGGAGGGCATCCGCGTCTGGGGCGCCATGACCGATCAGAGCCGCTCTTTTCTGCCCTGGGACGAGGAGTACAGCCGAGGTCTTTATCTTGCAGGCGTGGAGTGCCGCGAGGACGCGGTGGCGCCGGCGGGCTGGGTGCACTGGGATGTGCCCGGATTTGAATATCTGTGCGTCCCGTCCGGAGACGGTGAGGAATTTTCGGAAATGCTGACCTACCTTGCGGACCGCAATATTCCGCTGGAAGGCGCAGTGCAGGAATTTTATGCGCCGGAGGACGGCGGATGCTGGCTTTACTTTCCGATCAGGCGGCTGTGATCCGAGCGGATTTTCATGGATAGGAGAGAGGTATGAATCTGAGTGAAGTGTCCCAGAAGGTTCTGATGCGCCGCCTGACGGAGAGCGGAATCATTGACAGGATGGAGGCATATACGCAGCCCTATAAGGAGCTGATGGCATATTACCGCTGTGCAATGATGGAGGTGGAAACCAAATTCAGCGTGCTGAATGAGGAGTTGTCCCTGCAATACGACCGCAACCCGATCGAGAGCATCAAGACCCGCCTCAAGTCGCCGCAGAGCATTGTGGATAAACTGGTGCGCCGCGGTTTGCCGCTCTCAGTGGAGAGCATTGAGAAGAATCTGAACGATATTGCCGGCGTGCGGGTCATCTGCTCTTTTCCGTCGGATATTTATATGCTGTCCGAGGCGTTTCTGCGGCAGGACGACATTGTACTGCTTCAGAAAAAGGATTACATACAGAGCCCCAAGGACAACGGCTATCGCAGTCTGCACCTGATCGTGGAAACACCGATTTTTTTGCACAATCAGAAGCGGATGATGAAGGTCGAGGTGCAGTTCCGCACCATTTCCATGGACTGGTGGGCAAGCCTGGAGCACAAAATCCGCTACAAAAAGGATATTCCGGATGCGGAAGAGATCGAGCGGGAGCTGTTTGAGTGCGCCGAGGCAAGCGCGGCACTGGATCTGCGGATGCAGGCAATCCAGAAGCGCGTGGAGGAATCGGCAAACGCCGCACCGGGGATTTTTGACCAAATCCCTTGACAAAGGTCGGGTAGTATGATAGAATAGCGCATATGCGGGTATGGCGGAATTGGCAGACGCGCAAGATTTAGGATCTTGTGTTCATTCGTGCAGGTTCAAGTCCTGTTACCCGCATTTTTGGCGGGTAACTGTTACTTCGTAACGGACTTGAAGGAGAGCGGCAATGAATGACGTGCCGGTGGCACGTCAGAACCGCGGCTGACCGAGCGGCGTGGCGCCGCGAGAATCAAGTCCTGTTATCTGCATCCGGCGGGTAACAGCTACCTGCATTTTTGCTGAAATTTTTGCGCGCAGGCAAAAAATATTGCAAAAAGCTCTTGACAGATCAAGGGTGGTGTGGTATAATACACGGGTAAATGAAGCGAGACCTTCCCGGTTTCCACCGTGCCGCTGTGCGCGTACGGTTGATATGATCTGTTTTCCTATGGGAAAAGTCGGTACGGGAGTGTCATGCTTCGGTACCATATTTTATTTTTATTGGAGGTGTTCCCCTATCAGCACGAACGCAAAAGAAACGTTGATCAACGAGGAGATCAAAGCAAAGGAGATCCGGGTGATCGGCGCGGAAGGCGACACTCTCGGAATCATGAGTGCAGACGCAGCGCTGCGCATTGCCTATGACAAGGGACTGGACCTTGTGATGATGGCACCGCAGGCGGTACCGCCGGTATGCAAGATTATGGATTACGGCAAGTTCCGCTTCGAGAAGGAAAAACGGGAGAAGGAAGCAAAGAAAAAGCAGCAGGTGATTGAGGTCAAGGAAATCCAGCTTTCCTACCGCATTGACGACCACGATCTGGAAACCAAGGCGAAGCAGGCGCGCAAGTTCCTGGAAGCGGGCAACAAGGTCAAAGTCGTTATGAAATTCCGCGGGCGCGAGATGAGTCATATGACAATCGGCAAAGAGGTTATCGAGCGTTTTGCCGGCAGCTGCGCGGATGTGGGAACCATCGATAAAAAACCGGTTTTGGACGGACGCTACATGAGTATGATGATTGTGCCCGCACAGCAGAAGCCGGCAAAGAGCGATTCATGAAAAGCCCGCGCTGCGGGTCTGATTGATAGGACGGCTTCGGCTGTCCCCCGGGGCGACGCTGTCGCCAGAAAAGAGAAAAGGAGTGCAAATCAAATGGGAAAAGTAAAGACACACCGTGCTTCCGCCAAGAGATTTTCCGTGACCGGAACAGGTAAAGTGAAGATGAACCACAACCAGCACCGTCATAAGCTGGGTATCAAGGACCGCAAGAGAAAGAGACATCTGCGCACCGGCGCGATCCTTTCTGGGGCAATGACGGCAAACATCAGAGAACTGATCCGGAAGTAATCCGAATTGAGACGGGAGGTTAAGAATAATGGCAAGAGTTAAGGGCGCGATGATGACGCGCAAGAGAAGAAATAAGATTCTGAAGGCTGCGAAGGGTTACTGGGGAGCAAAGTCCAAGCATTTCAAGATGGCAAAGCAAGCCGTCATGAAGAGCGGTAACTATGCGTTCGCCGGCAGAAAGATGAAGAAGAGAGACTTCCGTTCTCTGTGGATTACCAGAATTTCCGCACAGGCGAAGGTCAACGGCATGAACTATTCCACGTTTATGCACGGTCTGAAGAAAGCGAACATCGCTCTGAACAGAAAGATGCTGGCTGAAATGGCAGTCAACAACAAGGATGCATTTGCCGCTCTTTGCGAGAAGGCAAAGGCTGCGTTGGCATAAACAACCGAAAACCCGGCGGATGACCGGGTTTTTGTTATGGAAGGGAGCCCGCTGCACCGTCCGGGGACAGAAGGACGGGAAAATCGGGAAACGTCGGGATGTGCCGGCGGGGAGGAGAAAGCGTATGGAAATCATCACTTCAAGGCAGAACCGGTATGTATCCGAGGCGGTTGCCCTTTGCGACCGGAAAGCGCGGGAAAAGACGGGGCGATTCCGGTTTGACGGCGTCAAACTGCTGGGCGAGGCGGCGTCCAAGGGGGTAGAGCTTGCCTATCTCTTGGTGTCGCAGAGCAGGGAAAGCGCGGTTTTTGAGCGCCTGTCGACACTGTACGGCGTGGAGCGCGCGGCGCTGGATTGCCGGATTTTGGTACTTGCCGACGCGCTGTTTGAAAAAATTTCTCTGGAAAATGCCCCGGATGGCGTAATAAGTGTGGCAAACCGTATTGACAAATTCCATAAAATTGCTACAATATATAATGACCGTATTTTTACCGACGGCGGCGAGCAGGCGTTTGTGCCTCAAAACACGGATACCGTCCTGCTTTTGGAGTCGGTGCGCGATCCGCTGAATATGGGAGCGCTGATCCGGTCTGCGGCGGCATTGGGGGTGGATTTTATCATCTGCAGTGCCGACTGTGCCGACCTGTACCACCCGCGGACGGTCAGAGGGGCGATGGGGACGCTGTTTACCCAGCCGATTTTGTGTGTTGACTGCCTGCCGGATGCGGTGCGTGCGCTGCGCGCGATGGGGCACCGCGTTTTTGCGGCGGCGCTTGACCGCGACGCACAGTGCCTCGGCTCGTTTGATTTTTGCCCCGGCGATTGCGCCGTGATCGGCAACGAGGGACACGGGCTGTGCCGCGAAACGCTGGAGGCGTGCGGACGCACGGTATACATTCCCATGCGCCCCGGTGTGGAATCCCTGAACGCCGGCGTTGCGGGAGCGATTCTGGCATGGGAGTTGCAGAGAGGAAAAAGACGGTAAGGCTCTTTTGATGTTTCACAATGGAAAGACACCGTCGGAATGACGCGGTGTGAAGTCTTAAGTGTATTTTTCTGTGAAGGAGGGGCGGTTGTGCAGGAAGCATTATTTGCCGTTTGGCTTGCGTTGCATGTGGGAGCTGGCAATGCGGAATATCCGTCATTGCTTGAAAAACTCGGCTCCTTTTACGGCGTGTTTCACGCCACGGAAGAAGAACTGCGCGAGGCGGGCGCTTCCGAACGGCTGTGCCGGGTGCTGAGCGACAAGGATCTGACCGAGACATACCGCGTTCTGCGGTTCTGTCAGGAAAACGGCGTCGGAATTCTGATTTACGGCGATGAGCATTATCCGCATGCGTTGCGTGCCCTTAAGGATCCGCCTGCCGTGCTGTATTGGCGCGGCGAATTGCCGGATTTCTCCCGCCGGCTTTCCATTGCCATGGTGGGAAAACGCAGTATGAGTGCATACGGTATGCAGACTGCGTATAAAATAGCTTATGAACTGGCGGCGGCAGGTGCCGTGGTGGTCAGCGGTATGGCGCTGGGGATTGATGGCGTTTCCGCATGCGGTGCCGTTACCGGCGGCGGACGAACGGTTGCAATTCTCGGTTCCGGGATTGACGTGGTCTATCCGCGTCAGCATGCCGGTCTGATGGAGGCGATTTTGGCGCACGGCGCGGTCATGACCGAATTTGCGCCCGGCACGCCGCCGAGCGGACGCCATTTCCCGATCCGCAACCGCCTGATCAGCGGACTGTCGCAGGGGACGCTGGTGGTAGAGGCAGACGAGGGAAGCGGTGCGATGATCACCGCGCGTCATGCCATTATGCAGGGACGTGACGTCTATGCGATTCCCGGCAATATAGGAAACCGCAATGCGGCGGGAACCAATCAGCTGATCCGCGACGGTGCGGAGGTGGTTCTGTGCGCGCGGGATATTTTGGATAATTATGTTTTTATGTACCGTGAAACGATTGACACGGTTAAACTGACGTTTGCAGAGAAGAAATCGGACTTTTCCGCCGAGGCGCTACGTGCCATGCAGGTCAGCGCACAGGCGTATCCCGGTACGCAGGCGTTCCCCGAAGAAAACGAGGGGCAAGAGGGCGCGCCGGTGCCTACCGTCAAGGCGCGCAGGAAGCGGGAAAAACAGGAAAAGAAAGAAAAGAAGAAACGGACCGACGGGGTGCCGGCGGAACCGGAAAATGCTTCGGCAAAAGACCGGGATGCGGACGGAAAGAAAACGGCGGGTACA
>FR890465.1 GCA_000433415.1 Clostridium sp. CAG:448 | reverse complement strand
GGTCCCGAACCAAGCGCACTACCAAGCTGTGCCACACCCCGTTTTTAAGACCTGCTTATTATAGCATATTCCGATCGGCTTGTCAAGGGCTTTTGCAAAAAAAATTGAGGAAATTGCCGCTCCTCTTTATGTCTGCACCGAAAGAGATCACCGATTCCGCTTTACCGGGAATCGGTGATCTGCCAGTTTTCAATGCCGCGCTGCTCCGCGGTCTCGGTGAGCTCTGCCGTTTCTTTGTCCAGAAGCAGGCGCATGGAAAAGCGGTTGATGTCATACTGACAAAGATCAAAGATTTCATCATAGGTGTACGGTGTGCCGTCCGGTTTGACACCGATGCCGGAAACGCGCAGATCCAGCAACAGAAAATCGGAAACACTGCGCACCGCAGCGGCAAGATACACGCCGTTCTGTGTGCGGGAAACCGCATCATAGGACAGGGAAACGCCCAATGGGCAATCGCCGATCGCGATTTTGACACGGTAAAGAAAATCTTTGACAGCGGTTATGTTCTGCTCGGTGATGTAAAGATCGGTCAACACGATTTCATCGGCTCCTGCCTGCGCCACCTCGCGCAAAAGCGCAATTTCATAGGCTTCCCGAATGTCGCGGATACCGATGTCCTCCTCGGAGGTTGCGGTGGCGGAAAAGCAGAGACTGACATATTTGCCGTCACTGTGCAAATCGGAGAGCGCGGCGGCGAGGTCGGTTCCGTTTTGTGAGGCAAAACCGACTGCGGTCTCGGTCGCCGAATTCCACAGAAGGGTGCCGTCTTTTTGGCGCACCGTTGCGGACAGTGCCTGACCGTACCGTGCCGCAGAGGCTCCCAGACGGTATGCCGACGCCTGTATGGCAGGGACGTCCGTGTGGATAAGTTCCTCTTTCGGGGGCATGTACTGCTCCAGACGCTTGGATTCCCGGTATGCCTCTACCTTTCCGGCAAGAATGTTGCCGCAAAGGACGACCAATCCGGTGAACAGCAGAACGCCAAGCAGGATAAAAAGGGGAATGGGTGGTTTGCGGCGCTTCCATGTTCCTGTGCGCCGTGCTCGCCGTCGGATATGCATAGCCCTTTTTCTTCCTTTACCGGATATCCGTCAGCTTATACTGCTTTCCGGTGTCGTTACAGGTGAAGGTGAGCGCATTGCGGTAGGCATCTTCCACCTTTCCCAGCGTGACGGACTGATAGTTTTTGAGCAATGTTTCGATGTTTTGTTCTACATACAACTCTTCCAGCGGCAGGCGGATAATGACATAATATCCCCCGCTGGTCTCAACCGGATTGCTGATGCCGTACATATCCAGGGCGAACGCCGCCTCTTCATATGCCTCGTCCATTTCGCCGCGGGTAAAGTAATAGCCCTTGGTCGTGGTCATGGACAAGTCGTCGTTGACCGAAGAGCCGAAATACTGGCGGAATTTGGAAAACCGTTCGTTCTTGTCCTGAATTCCCTGCAGTTCAGAAGCGATTTTGGCTGCGGTTTCCCGCTTTTCGGTTTTATCTGCCTCGGTTTTGCAGGAGAGATAAACAGCGAGTGTGCGGCAATAATTGGAATCGTTGAGCACATAGCTCTGAAAATCCTTGATATTGCTTGCGTTGTATTCAATATAGAGTTTGTTATCTGCCATTGCGTAGAAGACGGCGGATTCCAAAAAGTTATTGGCAAGCAGAAAGCGCAGATAGTGGTCGGTGAGGTTGTTTTCGGCAAGAAATTCCTTGTATTTGTCCATTTTGCCGCCAAAATCATTTTCTACCATATTTTCCAGATCGGACTGCACCTGTTTATCGACGTCCTTGGATTCGGTGTCGATTTCGTAGAATTTGCAAAGCTGGAGGATGGCGTAGTTATTACGCAGGTTGGAAAAGACCGCATCCTCCAGTTCTTTTTCGTGCGCGGCTGCAAAACCCGCGTCCTGCCAGATGGCAACATCGTCGTGACCGTAGGTTTTGGCAATACTCTTCTGGTAGAGAAGCGTCACATAGCGGAATTCTTCATAAAGAATGTCATAGCTGTTTCCGGCATCGTCTGTGACCGTTCCGACCACTGCCAGCTCTTCCTTGGTGCCCTTGATGGGACTGACTTTGGTGCCGCATCCGCCAAGCATGCCGGCAAGCAGAAGTATTGCCAACATCGCCACCGCCGAACGTATCCGTCTGTATGCTTTATTTCCGATTTTTGTATTCATATTGCCCTCCGCATTATTACAACTTGCATCATTGTACCACATGATTATGACCGCTTTGTGAATACAGGCAAAAAAGTTGTGTCTGTGGGCGATTTGGAAGGGCAAATTGTCATACGGAGTCAGGGATCGGGGTTGCAGAAGGTGCCCGACGGCAGACGGACAGGCGTTGGAACGGTTCCGTAGAGAGCATTGGCGGCAAGTGCGCTTTCAATGCGCAGCAAGCGGTTATATTTTGCTGTGCGGTCGGTGCGGCAGGGAGCGCCGGACTTGATGAAGGGCGCATTGGCTGCGACGGACAAATCGGCAATGGTGGTATCCTCCGTTTCTCCCGAGCGGTGGGAGATGATAAAGGAGTAACCCGCAACCTGGGCGGTGTGGATGACTGCCAGCGTTTCCGTCAGAGTCCCGATCTGATTGGGTTTGATGAGAATGCTGTTGGCTACACCGAGTGAAATGCCCAGCGTCAGGCGGGAGGTGTTTGTGACAAAGAGGTCGTCACCCACCAGCATGATCTTTTTGCCCAGGCGTTCGGTCAGCAGCTTCCATCCGTCCCAGTCGCGCTGGTCAAGACCGTCTTCAATGGAGTAGATCGGGTATTTGTCTGCAAGTGTCTCCCAATAGCCGACCAGCTCCTGCGCGTGCATCTTTGTTTGCCGTTTGGGCATCAGATAGGTGCCGGTCTTTTCGTCAAACCATTCGGATGCGGCAGCATCCAGGGCGATCCGCACCTGGTCCGTATCATAGCCCGCGCGGCGGATTGCGTCAATGATCAGGGCAATGGCGTCCTCGTCCGAGGCAAGGTCCGGTGCGCAACCGCCTTCGTCCCCGACCGTGGCACTGCGTCCGGATTCGCGGAGCAGATCGCCCAAGGCGTGATAGATTTCGCTTCCGATGCGCAATGCATCCGAAAAGGAAGCCGCAGCCACCGGCAGAATCATAAATTCCTGTATCTCCACATTGTTGGAGGCATGCTTGCCGCCGTTGAGAATATTCATCATGGGGATGGGCATACGGTGGGAATCAATGCCGCCAAGGTATCGGAAAACCGGCAGACCGTACCAATTCGCAGCGGCGCGGGCTGCGGCAAGGGAAACCGCAAGCGTTGCGTTGGCGCCCAGGCGTGCCTTGTTGTCGGT
>FR890464.1:24596-25765 GCA_000433415.1 Clostridium sp. CAG:448 | reverse complement strand
CGGATCCGCAGAACCGCGAATGCCGCTGCCGCGAGGAGCGGAAGCGTCAGTGCCGATGCCATGACGGAACCACAACCCTTGCCGCAACCGGTGTTTGCTGCATCACCGGTTTCCTCGGAAGTATCGGAAGAACCGGTACTTTCGTCGGGAGCAGTGGTTTCATCGGGGGACGATGTCGTCTCCTCCGTGTCATCGCCGGTCGTTTCCGATTCCGTACCGCGGTTGACGGTTAGCGAAATTTCTTTTTCGATACCGGCATAGGTGAAGGTAACGGTCTGCTGACCCGCGCGGAGCGGTGTTTTGGGCAGGACGAAACCGGAGGTGACATCCTCTTCCGAACCGTCGTCATAAATAACGGTCAGTACCATACCGGTCGCATCAAACAACTCGCCGGCGGTGTACACCAGCTTATTCGGAGAGACCTTGACCTGCAAATCGCGGATCGTGACGGTTTCGCCCATTGCCTTACGTGTCTCGCGCATAACGGTTTCCGTGCGGAAGAGCACGTCCGCATTGGTGATGAAGGCACGCTGATCTGCGTTTGCAACGCGGTTGTAGGCAATACGCGCGGCGCTGACCAAGGCCTTGTATTCGGCAAGCAGTTTCATTGCCGCATCCTTGTCGGTCATGGACGTCAGTGCCTGGATTGCTTCGACGGTAGGCATTGCATTGATGGCGTCAATGGCAGCCTTGGTGTCCGGTTCGGGACCGACATTCAGCTTTGCCGTGACGGAGAAAGCGGATTCCTTTCCGTCCACATACTGTGCGGCGGTGATGTAAGCGGTTCCCTCACGCAGGGTGTGCACAACGCCCGTTTTTTCATCCACGCTTGCCACATCGGGGGCGCTGGAGGAGAAGCGGATATCCAATTCTCCGGGGAAGTACCACGGATCGGCGCTGACCTGCAGAACATAGGTGGTGTTGGGGTGAACGTCGCACATGGAGGTCGGACCCACCATCGCGCCGTCCTTGTTGCGGATCAGTCCCAGTTTGAGCGATTCCAGACGGATTTGCTCTGTGGAAACCTGGTCTGTAACGGTTACTTTGATGGAAGTCTTGTTTTGCGTTGCAGTGTTGGCGGCGCCGTAAACCGTAACGGTTGCCGTGCCGGTGCCGACGCCGTACAGCTCACCGTTCTGGACTCTGACCACTTTTTCGTTGGAGGAGGT
>FR890464.1:16095-24557 GCA_000433415.1 Clostridium sp. CAG:448 | reverse complement strand
CCGCAGGGGTAACACTGACCGACAGCTCTTTGGCTTCGCCGATGTTCATGGTGACATCCCCGTCATTGACAGTGATACTTTCCGGATAAACAACCGCTTCGGCAAGTGTTTTCCAGTTGGTCAGGTGGTAGGCATGCGTGTTCATTGCGTAGTCGTCCACCTGAATGTACATATCAATGTCGGAGTCGTAGTAATCCGTAATGTCCACGGAAACCGTCGTGGTTCCGCCGCGGGTGCTTTCAACCGGGATCCAGTCGCCGCTCAGCAGTTCCAGCTGCATCTCGTCGTTGTTGAGGTAGCAGAGAGCGACTGACTGTGCATAGTGATTGTCATAAATGTCCATGTCAAGGTATACCTTGTACTTGGTTTCCTTACCGTCCTTGTAGGGGTCAAAGCGGACGCGGTAGTCCACCAGTTCGGGCGCCTCGTTGTCGACATAGAAGGTGAAGGAGAAGGAGTCCTCTTCGCGCTTCTCCGGGTAGTCGCCCTGACCGAGAACGCGATCCATGACGCCGGACATTTCAAACTGGTACTTGCGGTTGTTGGCAAGCCCCAATTCCAGCGGGGAGAGTTCCAAAAGCACATTGGCTGCGGAAGCGGTCGTAGAGCCGCCGGAGTAAGCTTTGCGGATGTTGGTCTGCCGTTCCTCGTAGAGCACCTCGCCGGTGACAGTGTCGGTGATGCGGACATCCATATACTTGGCACCGCGCAACAGTCCGGTATAGATGGAATACAGCTGATAAGCAGTGCGGTGGTTAACGGTATCGTACATGGAAAGAATGTTACACAAACGCATTCACACGGTTATAGGAATTAGTCACAACCAAAGGCGAAAAAAATGCACCGACTTTCTGCCGCTGCCGCGTGCCGAAAAAGGCTATTTGAGATAGCAAAACGATAAATAAATATTCATCAAAATGTATATTTAAGAGAGTCAAAATATCTGATAGGATTTTTTAACAATTTTGCTTGTGTCACTTCACGTTAAAATGTTGGATATATAGTCATAATTTTGCGAACCTTGTGATAAAAATATGTCTAAACAGATAACACGAATATAAGAAAAAAAGGCAGTGAAGTGCCTTTGTAAAAAAGAATGTGAAATGGAAAACGAACAACGCCGTCCTGAAAATATGCATATGCGTGCGAAAAAAGGTGAATGGAATTGCATATAATGTGGAAGAAAAACAATAAGGGAGTGAGAAACGGATGTCCGGAAATGGGTGCAGGGGGATCGTGAGACGGGGAACGTGCTTTTTGCTGTTGTGCCTGATTGCTTTTTTCTCGGTTTCCTGCCGCGCCGATACGGTTTGTGCGGCGGAAATTGTGGAGGCGATTTGTGAAAAAGAGACAAATCTGCCCGGCGGCAGGATTTATCGTTCGGATGCCGAATGCGCAGAAAATCAGGCGGATAGGAAATTGTGCGCTGCGCTGTACGGTGAGGGAAGCTTTCCGCCTGCCCTTTCCCAGTGCACACAGTATGCCTTTTTTCTGTCCGAGCGGCAGCATCCCTGCGAATTTGCAGTCTTTTTCTGCCACACGTCGGATGAAGCGGACGCAGTTGCCCGGATGTGCCTGGCTCGCAGAGAAATGCTGATTGCCGCGTGGCGCGGAAGCGACTATGAGGCTTATCCCATCGAATCCTGCGTCCGCATCCGGAAGGCAGGCGGAAGATATACCGTCTTTTTTTTGGTGAGCGCCGATCCGGATGCCGCATACCGTGTGGCAAAGAGCGTGGGATAATCAGGAAAAAAGAAGGATCAGGCGGTAGATCAGTCCGTAAAGTGCACCTGCGAGCGTACCGTACAGCAGAACCGGACCGGCAACGGTAAAAATTTTGGTGCCGACGCCGAGCACCAGCCCCTCCGATTTTGCGTCGATGGCGGGGGAAACCACGGCATTGGCGAATCCCGTAATCGGGACCAATGTCCCTGCGCCGGCGTGTTTTGCGATCTTGTCGAACCACCCGAGACCTGTCAGGATCACTGCAATTGCCACCAATGTGACAGAGCAGAGCAGTCCCGCATCATCTTCGTTCATCCCTGCAACCGTTCCGTAAAGCCATCGCAGCAGCTGTCCGAATGTGCAGATCAGCCCGCCGCAGACAAATGCACAAAGGCAGTTTTTCAGAACCGGGGATTTCGGCGCACGGGCTTCGACGTATTTTCGGTAGGTATCTTTTTGGGCGTGCATATCTTGTGCTCCTTTTGGCTTTGTCGTGAGATGCTTTTTGGGCACTCGCTCAGTCAATAGTGTGCCGCATCGCAAGCGGAACTATACGCACGGATTGTTTGGTAAAACACAAAAAGAGTAGCTGGAGCCACCCTTTTTGTCGCTGCTTTGCAACGAAAATAGTCACATTTCGTACTTTTTGTTACAAAAAGAAACCAATTGTAGAAAAATCAATCACTTGTATAATTGTCAAAATAGCCCTGGATGAACACAATCGGGGTTCCTTTATCTCCGCTGCCGGAGGTCAGGTCGCAAAGGGAACCAATCAGATCGGTCAGCCGACGGGGTGTTGTTCCCTCGGAAACCATATTGCCGACCAGGTCCGCGTCCTTGTGACGGATGTATTCCTTGATGGCGGAGCGGAGCGCTTCGCCGGAGAGCAACGCAAAATCATTGTCTGCCAGATACTTGAGCTTCACTTCATTCGGCTTGCCTTCCAAACCGGGCGTGTAAGCGGGGGAAACCACCGGATCGGCGAGCTCCCAGATTTTTCCTACAGGATCCTTGAAGGCACCGTCTCCGTAGACCATGACCTCCACAACCTTGCCGGTCGCATCCAGCATCCGCTTTTGCACATCTTCGACGAAAGTACCGCAGTCGCGGGGGAACAGCTTGATCCGATCCTCGGTTGCCTTGTTGGTGCCGAGCAGACCGTACTCTGCATTGTAACCGGAGCCGTTGACCGGTGCGTTGAGAATATCATCCAGACCCAGTACCACCTCGGCGCCGGCTGCCTGCAACAGGCGCTTGGAACGCGCGCGGGTATGAATGTCACAGGTCAGTACACGCTTGGTGCGGGTCAGAATGGCGCGCACATCATTTGCGAAGATTACTTCACAGTCTGCGCCGCACTCACGGATCAGATTTTCATAGTATTCCACATAATCAACGCCCGTAAACGGATGGCGGTTGACACCGAAAAGCTCGCGGTAGCGTGCCAGCGTCAGGACATCGCGGTAGGGGTCGACGCCCGCTTCATCCAGTTTGTCCATAGAGATCAGGTGATTGCCGACCTCATCGGAAGGATAGCTGAGCTGCAAAACAATCTTTTTGGCGCCCATTGCAATGCCGCGCAGGCAAATTGCAAAGCGGTTACGGGAAAGGATGGGGAACACCACACCGATAGTTTCGCCGCCGAGTTTCTTGCGCACGTCAGCCGCAATATCTTCGACTGTGGCGTAGTTATTCTGCGCACGCGCCACGACTGCTTCCGTGACTGCGATAATATCATGATTTTCAATACTGAAGTTCTCGGCTTTTGCCGCTGCAAGGACCGATTCGGTCACTATGCCTGCCAGATCATCCCCACTTCGGATGATCGGTGCGCGGATTCCGCGGGAAACCGTGCCAACCATTCTTTCCATAACTTGTAAAACTCCGTTTCGTATTTTTTTATTTGAGGCATCACCGCGCAATCCGCGTAGCGCAATTTGCACCATCGGAATTACCGCGGTAATGCCTTGATCAGATTTTGGCGGGATCTGTCGATTCCCGTCGGACAACCTCAATAGTATATCATATCCGGGAGCAATTGTAAAGTCTTTTTTTCATTTTTCTGCATTTTGCGAATCCATGAAAACCGGCGAAATTTGCGCGAAAAAGTGTCCCCCGGCTTATACAGCCGGGGGATAACGGTAGTGGGTGAGGGTGAAGTTATTTGCCAAGCAGTTCGGTAACAAGGTCGATGAATTCGCGTTTGTAGCCGTCTTCTGTCTGCATGTTTTGCAGAGTGCTTTGCAGATCGGCGCGCAGGTCGGTTTTCGCATACTTGCTGTTGTGCATCAGCATGCAGAAGGAAATGACTGCGGAAATGAAGCGGTAATCCTCATCCGGGGTTTCGGTCATTGCTTCCGTGCCGATGGTGTATTCGCGCAGTGTGCTCTTTGTTGCTCCGGGTGTTTTGTAGCGCATTGCCAGCTTCATCCACGACGATCCCGTTTCATCGGATTGCGCGTCTTTCGCGGTCAAAACCAGTTCGTAAGCAATCGTCAGCGTATGACCTGCGCCTACTTCGCCGGCGTCTTTTTTGTCGTTGTTGAAATCTTCTTTGTTGAGGACGCGGTTTTCATAGCCGATCAGACGGTAGGAAGAGATATAGGCGGGATCAAACGTAATCTGGAATTTGACATCTTCTGCGACCGTGTACATGGTAGAGCATAGTCTGTCGCCGAACACGCGCTCTGCTTCCCGCGCACTGTCGATGTAATAATAGGCGCCGTTGCCGTTGTCTGCCAGTGCCTCCATGTTCGCGTCCCGGTAGTTACCGTAACCGAATCCGAGAACGGAAAGGTAAAGACCGTTTTTCCGGTTTTGCTCCACAAAAGCTTTCAGCTCCGTCGGGGATGAAATGCCGACATTCAGATCTCCGTCCGATGCCATAATGATCCGGTTGTTTCCGCCCTGAATATAGGCGGCACGGGCGATCTCATAGGCGCGGCGCAATCCCGCCTGACCGTTTGTGGAACCGCTTGCCCGCAGAGAATTGATTGCCTTCATGATCTTGTCATACTGATTGCCGGGGCAGGCTTCCAGGACAACCTTTTCCTCGCCGGAGTAAGTCACAATGGAAACACAGTCCTTTGCGCTGAGTCCGGAAACGAGGGTGGAAAAGGTGCGTTTGAGCAGCGGAAGCTTATCGTCCGATGCCATAGAGCCGGAAACGTCGATCAGAAATACCAGATTGTTGCCCTCCGTATTTCTGGTCGCTGCGGTTGCGGCAATTCCCAAAATCATCAGCTTGCTGTTGGGATTCCACGGGCAGTCGGCAATCTGTACTTTGGTGCCGAATACCTCGCCGTCGTCCGGCAGATTATAATTATAGTCGAAGTAATTGACAAATTCCTCGGTGCGCAGACCGGATGCCAGCATGGACTGCAAATCCTCCAGGGTGTACCCGCTGTTTGCCATCTTGCGGAAATACGTGTAGGCAGCGGTGTCTACGTCGGCGGAAAAGGTGGAAACGGGCTCTTCCAGCGTGCTGATAAAGGCGTTTTCACGCAGTTTGCCTGCCTGATCTGCAGAGTCGTCGTCGTTTTTCTCCCCAGCGATATTGGCTTCCTCATCGTTGATGTCTGCATCGATCCGGTCGTTTGGGGACTGTGCATCGTTGCCGCCTACGTAGTCACCTTTTGATGCCCCGCAGGCGACAAGCGCGGTCAGCATGCAGAATACGAGTAGAAGACTGAGAATGCGTTTCATATGATTTTCTCCTTTGTACTGTTTTGCGGTGAAAATGTCGTTTTACTGCCCGATATCAGTCACTGCACCGATGAACAGGGGCAGGTTTGTGTTGTTGTCAATGATGGCATATAGAAACGGTCTGTCAAGTCTGACGGTATAGTCGGTCATTGCGGCGCTTTTGTCCACGGAAACGGCGGTTGCCGCGCCGGCTTTGGTGCCCTTTGCGTCGACCGAAATGCGTGTTTTGTGGATGACCTGATTGATACGGAGCGGGAATTGTGCGTCACCGATCGCCGAGAAATCCGCGCTTCCTTCAAAGGGAAGTGTCATCCCCATATCCCGGAGGACGGCGCTGAGTTCCGCCCCGTATGCATAGTCGAATTTCGGCAGTGCGGAAGAAACACAGACGTCCTGGGCGTTTCCCAGCAACCCGAGAAAGCGTTCGCCGGACAGCCCGGCAATATAGTCGCTGAGTGAAATGTCAGCATCCGGCAGGAGCGTTACAAGGCTGTATCCGTTTTTGTAGGGCTTGAGAAATCCCTTGGCGTTTTCATCTTTCAGATAGCGGGATTCATCGGAGTACATCATGGAAACCGTTTTCTTTTCGCCGCCCGCGGTCGTAAAGGTTGCATCACGAATGTCGGATTTTTGATAGACGGTCTTCCACTCCGCGTCAAACAGCACAGTATTGATCAGGTACATGACGGTATCGGGGCTGATCTCGTCGATCAGCTTGTCGATCATGCCGTCTGTGTTCTTTCGCACCCAACGGTTGATCTGTTGCGGTGTTTCCTTGCCGAAATCCGAGCTGAATACCGGTGCGCCGTAGTAGCTTTTGCATGTTTGCAGAAAACGGTCATTTGCCGTAACGGCTCCTTCACGCAGCCACAGAGAATTGGCAACGGACAGCCGGGCGCCCTGATCGGACGGAAGCGTTTGCAGGTAGGTGTACAGGCAGGCGTTCAGTTCCGCAATGGTATATCCGTCGCACAGCGTCTTTTCCATCTGCTCCAGGGTTTCTCCCTTGGTGCCGTTGGCAGTCATCGCAAGTGCGAGCAGGACAGACAGAGGGGAGATGAGCGTGTTTTGCCCGTCATGATACGTCCGCTGAAAAAGACGAAAGGAAAAATCGGCAGTGCCGTTGATAAAAACATCATCCGGCTCTTTTTTAGTACACGGACTTTGCGCCACATCCTTGGTCAGGTCCCTTGCGCTGCCCTGAACGGCACATCCGGTTGCGGCGCACAGGCAGGCGAGCAGCAGTGCCAGTGCGGTCAATGCGGCGATTGAGTTTCTGATTTTCATGTGGAATCTCCTGTTGTTTTGATTTTGCGGTCTGCAAAGGGGTATTCTGCTTATGTGCCCGTACCGTCGATCAGCGTTGTCAGATAGGCTGCAAAAGCGGCATCAGGCTGACATTCGGGATTGTAATCAAACAGGGTTCCGAAACCGATATTACCGTTTGTCAGTGACAGGCAGGGGGTGATGACCATGCCGTTCCCGTCGCAGATCCAGATGCGCACCCCGGTGTCCGGCGCATCGCGGTCGACACGCAGGGTATGCAGATTCTTCAGATGCGAACGCAACTGATCAGCCTGCGATTCCGTAAGCGGCAGGGCGCGGACGTTTTCCGGGTCATCCGTATAGGACCAGTAGACCGTCACAACATCGGAGAAAAGGTTGATGTCACTTAGCGGAACGGCACCGGGACTGTTTTCGCGCCGGTCAAGCAATACCTGCGCAAGCGGCGGCAGCACGTCCGAGTTGTCCTCCGGGGACATGATGCGGCGGAATGAACTGACTGCAAGTACTGTAAGCAGGGTAAAGACCAAGATCGCGGCAATCAGGACGACGAACATTTCTCGGCGGGAGGAGCGCTTTCGGGCGGGGTAGGCATCCGGGAGCGCTTTCGGGCGGTGTAGGCATCCGCTTCAGCGACAAAACGGTCGTCGATCAGTCCGATTTCACGAAACAACAACTCTTCGTTGGATAATTCCGGTTTTCCGGTGGATTTGTCACTCATAATCCCACCTCCGAAAGGTATTTGCGCAGGGTGGTACGCAACCGGTAAAGCAGCGCCTTGACGGCTCCCACGGATTTTCCCGTTCGCAAAGCGATTGCTTCCAGTTCATCGCTGTAAAAGTAACGACGGACGAAAATGACGCGCTGTTCTGCGGAAAGATCGGAAAGAAAACGGTCAAGCACCTGCCGCAGGCACCCCTCGTTGTACCACTGCGCAGGGTCTGCATCCTTTGCAATACAGTTTTCCAGCTCCTCGTACGGAACGGTTTGTTCACCGCCGCCGCGTTTTTTCGCACCGTTGCGCATGCCCCGGTTGATGGAAAGCCGCCTGGTGATCTTTGCCATATATCCTCCCAGATAGGTTGGTCGGTTGTCCGGCATGGAGTTCCATGCGGCAAGATAGGAGTCATTGACGCATTCCTCCGCATCCTGCCGGTTTTCCACAACCGATCGGGACAGGGCAAGAAGCATCCGTCCGTATTTTGAATCCGTTTCCGCAATGGCACGTTCGTCCCGCTCCCAGTAGAGCGACACGATGGCATTGTCATCCATTCCGTCACCGCCTTTCAAGGGTCCCTTGTCTTTACAGACAGGTTTTGGTCAAAAAGGTTACGCAAAAAAGAAAAATTTTTTCATGGTTTCATTATATCCTATTTCCGGAGAGTTTGCAAGAGTTTCCGGACGTCAAAAACGGCTGCCTTTTCGGAAAGACAGCCGTTTTTTAGAGAATAATGTCGGATTTTTACCAGCGCTCCCCGGGAAGGAAGGGCAGCGGAGGATAATGAAGGGCGGAAAAAACAGCATCCCAGCGTGTCCGCATGTCGCTCTCGGGGTCGGAAACCAGAACGGGAAGGAAGCCGGCGTCAAGGTAGGTCTTGATGGCGGCAAGGCGAAAATCGTCTGTGGTCAGCAGAATCTCCGGACCGTCCGGCATGCTCTCGGAGGCGGTGCGTTGACACAGCATTTCCAATCCCCTGGAAAGCATGGCGTGACCGATGCCTTTGCCGCGGACAACCGGCAGGGCGCCC
>FR890464.1:10639-16026 GCA_000433415.1 Clostridium sp. CAG:448 | reverse complement strand
GATGCGTTTACCGTCCGGCGCAGAGACAAAGAACAGATCGCGCGTTGCCTGTACGTCCGGGTATTGCAGAATCAGCGATTCATAGGACTCCTCTCCCGCATCCGGAGCCAACAACCCCTCGCGGCAGATGACCAGCCAGTCCGCAATTTCTTCCGCTGAGCCGGTAAATCCCACATAGCGGTACCCGTCCGGCAGAGGGCGTATTTTTACCGGCTGTGCAGGTCTTATCATGTGTAATTGTCTCATTTGTAAACCTCGTGTTGTTATATTAATCTTCTGTTTCTTTCGAAGCAGGCTTTTTTCGCATCAGAGAACGAAGCCGGAGAATTCCGCAAAGGAGTATCGCCGGAAAAATCAGGCCGACGGCAAGCCCGCGTGAGAGGTTGTCTCCGTAAAGACCGGAAACAAAACCCACCAGTGTCGGACCGAGCGTACAGCCGCAGTCGCCGGCAAGCGCAAGTAAGGCGAACATGGCGGTTCCGCCTTTCGGACATGCCTTGGAGGCGATGGAGTAGGTCCCGGGCCACATGCACCCGACGGCGAATCCGCAGATGGCACAGCCGCAAAGCCCGACTACGGGGTGCGGTGCAAAGACCGCAAGCAGATAGCCGCCGATGCAGAGCACCGAGGAAATAACGATGTAACGGGACAGGTCGATTTTTTCACTGCACTTGGCATACAGCACACGGGATGCGCCCATCAGAAGCGCAAACGCGCAGGGACCTGCGAGATCGCCGATGCTTTTGCTGATGCCGAGTCCCTTTTCCGCAAAGGCGGAGCTCCATTGGCTCATCGCAAGTTCGGATGCGCCCGCGCAAAGCATCAGCAGGACAAACAACCAGAATAAACGCATGGACAGGAGCTTTCGGATCGGCAGGCTTTCGCCGTCCTCCGTCAGCTTGTTGATGGGAACAAGGAGAAAATAGAATCCGTTCAAGAAGGGAATGACCGCCCAGCACAGCGAGAGGATGCGCCAGTTTTCAATACCGCACACGGCGAAAAAAAGCGTGGAAAGTGCCACAACGCCCACCTGCCCCCAACAGTAAAACGAGTGAAGCAGGCTCATGGATGCGGATTTATTATCAGAGGGGCATGCCTCCATGATGGGACTGTCCACCACTTCAATCAGACCGCCGCCGACTGCGTACAGAATGACCGAGACTAACAAACCCGCGTAAGCGGAGGAAAAGAGAAACGGGAAAAAGGCAAGACCGCAAAGTCCACCGGCGGCACAGAAGTGCGCAAAGACGACCGATGTGCGGTAGCCGATCTTATCCACAAACCGCGCCGCAAGCAGATCCACAATCAGCTGCGTGCAGAAATTGACGGTAATCAGAAGTGTGATGGCAGACAGGGAGAGGGAGAACTGCGCCGAAAAGGTGAGAAAGAGAAGAGGCGCAAAGTTGTTGACCACCGCCTGTGTGATATACCCGATGTAACTTGCAATTCGGGTGTGGCGGAAGTCGCTGCGGATTTTCATAGAAGATGATTCCTTTCTGTATGCAAAGGTTTCCGGTATTGTAACACATTTGCCTGCACTTTGCAAGAGGGAAAAAACGTTTTTTTGAAAATCGCTCTTGCAATCGGGCGCAGAATGTATTATAATGTGTAGAGTAACATGGGAGTGTGTTGCCTTCCGCCGCTGTAATACGGGCAGAACGCAGGGAAAAACGGAGGTTTGAAAAGAATGGGTATGGAACGGGTCTCCAAGGAAAACTATTACCTGGATATTGCGCAGACGGTTGCGGAGCGCAGTACGTGCATCCGGCGCAAATTCGGCGCCATCATCGTCAAGGATGACAATATCATTGCGACAGGCTATAACGGCGCCCCGCGCGGACGGCAGAACTGCAGTGAGCTGGGACATTGCACCCGCGACAAACTCGGCATTCCGCGCGGAGAACGGTATGAGCTGTGCCGGTCGGTGCATGCCGAAATGAATGCCGTGATCTCTGCGGCGCGTGCAGATATGCTGGGCGCGACGCTTTATATGGTGTGTGTGAATCCGGCGGACGGCAGTGTGATGCCGGGGACAAGCAGTTGCATGATGTGTAAGCGCGTTCTGATTAACGCGGGGATTACACGGGTAGTGGTGCGTGATACACGCGAGGCATATCGGGTGATTCCGGTAGAGAGTTGGATCTCGGATGACGATTCACTCAGCGGTGTGTTTGGTTACTGAATACGGATGCTTTCCGGAATAAAAGCGTGAAAGAGTAAGAGTAAATGGAACAGAAGAATCGGAAAAACAAAAAACGGAAAGAAGAAAAGAAAAACGGACGCAGACGTGCGTGGCCGTTTGTGATCGGGGGCAGCCTTTTGCTTTGCGTAGCACTGGTCGCGGGACTGCTTTTGTGGCTTTTGCCGGCGCGTAAGGATACGCTTGTGCAGGAAAATGACGGAAGTTACCGGGACGGGAGCGGACAGCACTTTTTGTGGCTTGGGCTTTCCTTTGAGCCGGTCGGGCGGGAAAAGGAAGCGAGTGCGGTGGTCAAAGCGGGGAAAATGGAGGTCGATTTGTATCGGATCAGCAATATGTCGGCAGGGAAATGGTACTCCTCGGAGGACGGCTCCGTGTTCGGCATGTTGGAAAAGGTTCCGACGCTGTCCGAGCTGACGGTCAATGAAATTGCGATTTGCCGCGATGCGACAACGGTCAGCGAACTGGGGCAGATCGCCAAGCGCAGCAACATTGAAGCAATCTGTTCTTTTATGGAGGACGGAGAAGCTGTGGCATATCCGGGAATTGAAGCGACGGTCAAGTATGTCTTGCGCTTCCGGCTTGGGGACGAATACAGCGGACTTTATTACAAACTGGAGTATCTGGAATATGCCGACGGCATTGAGGTTGCGGACGGCAAACGGGGAACCTGTTTTCTGTATGACCGCGCGACCGGACGGTGCGTACCGGTAGACGGAACCATTCATACCATCCTTGAAGAAGGGGAGTGAGTGCATGGTATCCGGACCGATGACTGTCCGGCGCCTGACCGATGCGGATCTTCCCGCGGTTGCGGCGTTGGAGCAGGCTTGCTTTGCGGAGCCGTGGAGCGCGGAGAGTCTGCGCTTCCTGACCGCGCCGGGCGGTGTCGGGCGCGGTGTTGTCTGCCTGTGCGACGGGCAGATTGCGGCATACGGCGGGATGCTGTGTGTGGCAGGCGAGGGGCAGGTTACCAATATCGCCACATTTCCCTCTTTCCGCCGGCGCGGTCTGGGACGTGCGGTGGTACAGGCGTTGCTTGCATTGGCGCGGGAAGAAAACTGTGAAAGCGTCGTATTGGAGGTGCGGGCATCCAATCTGCCTGCGCAGTGTCTGTACACCGCCTGCGGTTTTGACGTGATCGGCAGGCGCCCGCATTTTTACCGGATGCCGGCAGAGGATGCACTGCTGATGCAGGCGCAGACAGGCGCCGGTTTGTGTCGGGAAGACAAACAAGAAGAAATCAAAAAGGACGGAATGCTGTAAATATGCTGATTTTGGGAATGGAAAGCTCCTGCGACGAAACTTCTGCCGCAGTGGTGGAAATGGAAACGGGAAAAGCCCGTATTCTTTCCGATATTGTGGCATCGCAGATTGAAACCCACCGGTTGTATGGCGGCGTTGTGCCGGAGATTGCCAGCCGCGCGCATATCGAGGCGGTTTCGCGCGTGACACGCCAGGCGTTGGACGAAGCGGGAGTGACGCTTGCGCAGATCGGTTGTATTGCAGTGACCTCGCATCCGGGACTGATCGGCGCTTTGCTGGTCGGGGTCAATTTTGCCAAGTCGCTCGCGTATGCCAATCACATTCCGCTCGTGGCGGTCAATCATATCCACGCGCACGTCGGTGCGGCATATTTTACGGAGCCTGCACTGGAAGCGCCGTATCTGGCATTGGTGGTTTCCGGCGGACATACGTCCCTTTACCTTGTACGCACGCATACCGATTACGAAGAGATCGGTGCCACCCGTGATGACGCGGCAGGCGAGGCGTTTGATAAGGTCGGGCGTGTGATCGGCATGCCTTATCCGGGCGGTGCGGCACTGGACCGGTTGGCACATACCGGCGCGCCGGATGCGTTTGTTCTGCCGTCCCCGGCGCTTGCGGGGGAGAATCTGGATTTTTCCTTCAGCGGCATCAAAACCGCGGCGCTGAACCTGATCAACGGGGCACGCCAGAAGGGGGAAGAAATCAGCCATGCCGATTTGGCGGCGTCCTATACAAAAAAGATTGTGGACGCATTGGTGCGAAAGACCGGTCTGGCACTCTCGCGCACCGGATGCCGTACAATGGTCATGGCAGGCGGTGTTGCCGCAAACAGCCACCTGCGGGCGGCAATGGAAAAGCTGTGCAGGGAGCGTGGAGTGCGTCTGCTTTTGCCGGCGGTTTCCCTGTGCGGCGATAACGGCGCCATGGTGGCTGCGGCGGGATATTTTGAGTGCCTCGCGGGGCATTTTGCCGATACGGGGCTGAACGCCTCGGCATGTGACGAGGTGTGAAAAGGCATTGGGAGAAGCCTCGGTTTTCCACAGCGGTTTTCCCCAGCATGTGGAAAAGGGTGTGGATTGCTGTGGAAAAGCCGCTGAAAAGAGGAAAAACAGTGGAGAAATAAGGATACGGAAAGATGAAAAATGACGAAACGGAACGAATGGAAGTCCAACAGAACAGTGAGGAAGAAGCGGCGGGGCAGAGCGAGCGCCCGTCGATTTCGCCCGCGGTGATTCACCGCCTGCCGCGTTACTACCGCTATCTGCGCGAACTGCTTACCCAGGGACGCACACGGATCAGCTCCGGGGAATTGGCAGGCATGATGCGCGTGACCGCCTCACAGATCCGGCAGGACCTCAATTGCTTCGGCGGATTCGGTCAGCAGGGGTACGGCTACAATGTCAACTACCTGTACGCACGGATCAGTGATCTGCTCGGCGTCGGGCGCGGATTTCATGCCGTCATTATCGGTGCGGGCGATCTCGGACGGGCGTTGGTGCATCTGTCCATGTTTGAAAAGCGCGGGGTGGACATCATCGGTATGTTTGACGCGGGAGAGGGAATGACCGGACGTGAGGTTGCGGGGGTGCATATCTTCGATCTTTCTTCGCTGGAGTCGTTCTGCGCGGAAAACACCGTTGATATTGCCGTGCTGACGCTGCCCAAGGAGCAGATCCCTTCCGTTGCCGCACGCCTGGTGGCATGCGGTGTCAAGGGACTGTGGAACTATATGGGTGTCGAACTGAATTACAGCCGTGACGACATCATTATCGAAAACGTGCACCTGGGGGACTCGCTGATGATTCTCAATTATGAGATCAGCCGCAAACTGGACGGCGGAAAGCAAGAGGAAAAAGAGAAATGAAAATCCGTTTTCAATACGGCGACCGTGTGGCTGTTGTCCCCGGCAGTGCTGTGG
>FR890464.1:2147-10608 GCA_000433415.1 Clostridium sp. CAG:448 | reverse complement strand
CGGTCAAGGCGGGCAGAGAGGAACTGCTTGTTTTGCTCCTGCTTGCCGATGCGGCGGAAGAATCGCCGGATGCGATTGCCGCGCGCGCAGGACTGGATGCGGAAAAAGTGCGGAATGCCATTGCATTCTGGCGCGGGACGGGTGTGATTGCACTGACAGAGGAGGAAACGCCACGTGCTCCTGCCGCAACCGATGCGGCGGGAAGCGCAACCCCGCTCAAGCCGCACCGTGAGGCGGAACTGCCCCACTATACCGGGGACGAGCTGGCGGATATTTTGGAAAAACGCAAGGATGCCGCAGTCTTGGTGGATGCCTGTCAGCGGTCCCTGGGACGGATGTGCAATCCGCATGAGATCAACATCATTTTGGGATTGTCCGATTATCTGCGCCTGGACAACGAATACATTCTCCTGTTGATCAACTACTGTGTCAGAAACGGAAAGAAATCCCTGCGCTATATTGAAAAGACTGCCTTTTCACTATACGATCAGGATATTGCCGATGTGCCGTCGCTGACCGCATGGATGGCGCGTGGGGACGCACTGAAGAGCGCGGAGGGAGAATTGCGCACTATGCTGGGCATCGGTGCACGGGCGCTGACCGGCAAGGAAACGGGAATGTTTACCCGTTGGTTGTGTGATTTCGGATTCTCCGTGGAAATCATCCGGATGGCATACGAGATTACCGTGGATGCCAACAAGACCAAGGTGCTGGACTATATGAACGGCATTCTGGAGCGGTGGCATGCGGACGGTTTGGATACGGCGGAAAAAATCCGTGCCCAGGCGCAGGAACGTGCGGCGCGGCAGAACGGTGCGCCGCAAAAGGAAGGCGGCAGTTTTACAACCGATGACTTTTTTGATGCGGCGTTGCGCCGCAGTCTCGGAGACGCATATACACAGACGGTGGGAACAGAACATAAATAAGGACTTGAGGCATCACTGCGCATATGCGCCGCGCACATGCGATGTGCAATTGCGTAGGGCAGGGCACCATGGAATTACGCGGTGAAGCCTTGATGCGTGCCGGCGAGGGCACAGGAGGTTATTTGCATGAGCGAAACCATACAGGAAATCCGTGAGCGTTATAAAACCAAATATCTGATTGCCCGCAGTGCCGCGGATGAACGTCAGAGGGAGGCGGACGAGCGCATTCCCGGCATGCGCCAGGTGCATGAACGGATGGATGCGGTGGGGCTCGCACTTCTGAAGGCGGCATTTGCACCGGGAAAGGACGGGACCGCGTCCGTGGAGGATTACCGCGCGGAGGTGGATGCGTTGCGTGCGGAGCGTGCGCGGTTGCTGTGCGCGGCGGGGTATCCAGCCGATTATACGGAGGTTCATTATGATTGCCCGCTCTGCGGCGATACCGGCTATACGGAGAACGGACAGATGTGTGTTTGCCTGCGTCGGGAAATCACAAGGGCGCGGTATGAGGCGAGCGGTATGAGCGAGCGGATGCACGCGCAGACCTTTGCGAACTTCTCTTTGCAGTATTATGCCCCGGGCGAGGAAGCGGAGCGCATGCGGTACAATTATGAGTTTTTGCGCAATTACGCGGCACAGTTTAACCCGCGCAAATCCGGAAATGTGATGCTGTTCGGCGGAACCGGACTCGGAAAGACCCATTTGTCCAGCGCCGTAGCCGGCGAGGTGCTCAAAAAAGGGTATGACGTTTGCTATGTCACCGCGCCGCGGATGATGGGGGACTTTGAAAAACAGCGTTTCGGCGACGGAAACGGCGATGCGGACGGCGATACGGCACATTACTTTGCGACCGATCTTTTGATTTTGGACGATCTCGGCACGGAGGTGGTCAATCAGTTTACAGCATCCTGCCTGTATGATCTCATCACCCGCCGTATGGATACCGGCAAGGCAACGCTGATCAGTACGAATTTTACGGCTGCCGATTTGCGCAAGCGCTATTGGGATCGGATTACCAGTCGTTTGCTGGGAGAATATCAGGTGCTTCTGTTTGTCGGAAAAGATGTGCGGATGCAAAAGCTGACCGCGGAAAAATAAGGTAGTCCCATCCGTGCATAGAATGCGTTCTCCGGCACATACTGTTTCCGGAACCAGACAAAGGAACCGGAATACAAAGAGTGAGAAGGAGAAACGGTATGCAGGAGACAAAACAGAAAAAGAACACTGCGACGGAAGAGCTGCTCGGCGGTTTGTATAAAAACGCAAAGATGGGGGCGGATTCGGTCGTGGATTTGCTGTCCAAGGTGCAAAAGACCGATCTCAAAAGTGCGATGACGTTGCAGATGGACGGATATGAGCAGTACGCGACACGCGCGAAGGAGATGCTAAATGCGCAAGGAGAGGGAGACCGGGCAAAGGAAGAGAACATTTTTACGAAAATGTCCGCCAAAATGGGTATGAGCATGAATGTTGCCATGGATGCGAGCGACAGCCATCTGGCGCAGATGGTGGTGGAGGGCTCCACGATGGGCATAAATGACACGGTCAAACTGTTGCGTAAATATGAGAATACCGACGCTTCCGAAGCGGCGCTTTCCCTTGCGCGTGATATGGTCAGCTTTGAGCAGGAAAATATTGAGCGTATGAAAGCGTTTCTTTGATGTGCGTCATGTAAAACCTTCATGGAGGAGTGCCGCGGTTTTTCCGCGGTACTCCTTTTTCGTGGGAAAAGTCTGCCGGAACTCCCCAATCCGGTGTGCTGTTCTTTCCTTAAGATTCTGCCTTTGTAACCTGTCCTTCCCGCGCTTTCCGGAATTTGCGGGGTATGGAGCGGCAACGCAGGGAGAGAATAGGAGAGAAAACAGTTTTGATTGGAGGAACGACACATGGAACAGTTGGGAATTGACTACAGGACAAATGTTGCCTTTGCGGATGCATACCTGCGAGTGGATGCGAGTTTTGATCTGATCCGGAAGGTCTTGCGGATCGGGGAGGATGAACTGACCTTTTACTATATAGATGGGTTTGTCAAGGACGGTGCGATGGAAAAGCTGATGATCTATCTGCTTTCCCTGAAGTCGTTGACCGACGGAGAAGAAAATGTCGCGGACGGTGAGGGCGCCGCGCAGGTGTTCTGCCGGCGGCATTTGCCGTATGTGGAAACGGACGTCAACGGTGACTGGAAGAACTGCGTGCAGATGCTTCTGTCCGGTGCGACGGTCGTGCTGGGAAGCCGGTTCGGTGCTTATGCGATTGTCATTGATTCCCGTACCTATCCGGCAAGAAGCACGGAGGAGCCGTCCGGCGATAAGGTGATGCGCGGTGCGCGTGACGGCTTTGTGGAGACCTTGGTTTTCAATACCGCCATGATCCGCCGCAGAATCCGGGACACCGCGCTGACAATGCGCTATCTGACGGTTGGGGAAAAATCCAAAACGGATATTGTGCTTTGCTATATGCAGGGGCAGGCGGACAGTGCTTATGTTGAGATGCTTTGGAAAAAGCTGACGCAGATCCGGACCGATGCGCTCACTCTGGGGCATCAGTCACTGGCAGAGTGCCTCATCCGCCGGCGATGGTATAATCCCTTTCCGAAAATCCGATACACCGAACGTCCCGATGCCGCTTCCTCGCAGCTTCTGGAGGGAAGTGTGCTGATTCTGATTGACAATTCGCCGGAAGTGATGATTTTGCCGACCTCTATCTTTGACTTTATGCAGGAAACCAATGATTTTTATTTTTCACCGCTAACCGGCGGGTATATCCGCGTGCTTCGCCATGTCGTGTTCTGGCTGACGTTGTTTCTGACGCCCATCTGGTATCTGCTTGTGCGGAACCCTCAGATCGTTCCGGATTGGTTTGCGTTTGTTTTGCCCGAACGAAACGGCTCTATGCCGATCGTTTTGCAATTGCTTCTGACCGAATTTCTGATCGACGGACTGCGCATGGCGTCGCTGAACACACCGGATATGCTGTCCAATTCGCTTTCCGTGGTGGGCGGATTGATTCTCGGAGAGTTTGCCGTACAGATCGGCTGGCTGATTCCGGAAGTGATTCTGTATATGGCATTTGTCACGGTCGCAAATTTCACACAGCGTAGCTACGAATTGGGCTATGCGTTCAAGTTTCTGCGGATGCTGCTGCTTGTGCTGACGGCATTATTCAATTATTGGGGATTCTTCGGCGGAATTGTGCTGATTGTCATCCTGCTTTTTTCCAACCAAACCGTCAACGGCAAACACAGCTATCTGTACCCCTTGATTCCTTTCAACGGGCGCGCACTCGCCTCCTTGTTCATCCGAAAAAAGAAAATTTGACCCTGCAAAAAGGAAACGAAATGAAAAAATGTAATTTACTGTAAATAATTGAAATCAGAGGAAGTTATAGTAGGAAAAAGCACGCCAATCTGTGGGAAAGGCAGGGATTTTTTCGGATTTTATCGGAACTTTTTTCAAAAATCTCTGTCAACCCTCTTGTAATTTTTTCTCCAAAAAGGTATAATGAATCTACCGGTGGGGCAAAGTGGTGCGAAATGGGGCAATTATTTTGCTTCGTGGAGCCTTCAGCCGGAACGATTATGGTACAAGGAGGAGAAGGGCAGATGCTGGCAGGTGAGAATCATCACAGTCTGGACGCAAAAAACAGGCTGTTTATTCCCGCAAAATTCCTCTCTGAATTGGGCGGCAACCTGATGGTGGTTCGTGACCTTCGTACCAAATGCCTGAAGCTTTTTTCCGAAGCCGGTTGGGACGCATACCTTGCACCGATCTTAGAGAAGGATCGGAGTCTTGCGGAACGAACAATCCGGGCGCTGCACCGTTCTGCGGTGTCGGCAACGGCGGATTCGCAGGGGCGCATCCTGTTGACGCCTGCACTTTTGCAGTGTGCGGAGATTCAGAAAAATGTTGTGATCGTCGGCTGTTACCATTACGCGGAGATCTGGTCGGAGGAAAACTGGCAGAAACAGATCGAGGAAGAGGATGCTGACGCGATCCGTCGCGAGTTGGAAGCGCTGGGGCTGTAAAGATGGCGGAGAAATTTGTTTTTTCGCACAAGCCCGTGCTGTTTGATGCGTGTATGGATGCGTTGCAGATCAGACCGGACGGTGTTTATGTGGACGGAACTGCCGGTGGCGGGGGACACTCCTCCGGTATCGCGCAACGTCTGACGAGCGGCAGGTTGCTTGCAATTGACAGGGATGCGGATGCGGTGAAGGCTGCAGGAGCACGATTGTCCTCCTTCGGAGAACGGGTCAGGGTTGTCAGAGCAAATTTTTCTGAGCTTGCGGATGTTTGCCGCGAAGAGGGCGTGGATGCCATTGACGGATTGCTTCTGGATCTGGGCGTTTCTTCCTATCAGTTGGACAATGCCGAGCGCGGTTTTTCCTATCAGGCGGATGCACCGCTCGACATGCGTATGGATGAGCGATGTACGCGCAGTGCATACGATGTGGTCAATACCTATCCCGAAGAGCGGCTCCGGCAGATTCTGTATGATTACGGAGAAGAACGGTACGCACCGCGCATTGCACAGCGGATTGTACGGGAACGGCAAACAGAACCGATCCGCACGACCGGTCAATTGGCGGTGCTGATCAAAGCGGCGATTCCTGCGGCTGCACGCGAGGGGGGACACCATCCCGCCAAACGCAGTTTTCAGGCGATCCGGATTGAGGTCAACGGCGAATTGGACGTGATTGAGCCGACAATACGGACGGCGGCACAGCTTCTCAGGCCGGGAGGTCGGATTGCCATTATTACCTTTCATTCCCTGGAGGACCGGATTGTCAAGCAGGCTTTTGCCTCGCTTGCGAGCGGATGTACCTGCCCGAAGAATTTCCCGGTGTGCGTATGCGGTAAAAAGCCGGTGTTACGCATTGTTTCACGCAAGCCGATTATTGCAGACGAAAAGGAACTGGAAGAAAACCCGCGTGCCCGCAGTGCCAAGCTGCGCATTGCGGAAAAACTGTAAGAGATCTTAAAAATTATAAATAAAGTGAGGAGGACCCCGCATGAATCGTGCAATGGCAGGGAACAGCACCGGACAAGCCGGCTGTGCCTATTACATAGAAATGCTGTGCGAGCGTTATAGAGATCGCGGCATAGCAACCCATGTCAGAGCGGATGCGGCGCTCCAGGAACGGAATGAGGCGCTGACCAGGGCAATGGCACCCGGCGCCTATATCCGTGAGGAGAGAGTATCCGGCGGAAAGAAAAACAAGTACAGAAACGGTGTCTATAACGGTGACCGTTATATGACAGCGGATGATTTTGTTGCGTATTATAAAGCGCAGCGCGGATACAAAAAGCCCGATTATCGGGAGGAAACGAATGCGGAAGCGGTCGGAGGCGCGGAACGTGCCGTGGTGAAGTCGCCAAAAAAAGCCGTGTGGCTTACCGAAACGGAGAAACTTCCGGCGTTTCTGCGCGCCTTTCTGCGGCGCCCCGTCGGCGTAAAACTCAATGAACTGGCAGCGGACTGGTTCCCGGTGGAAAAGGAAGACAAGCAGGTACCGGACAGTACCCGCGGCAGACGGTTCGGTTTTGCCGGCGGTGTGATGGCATCGCTTGTGATGGTTGCCTTTGCACTGACCATGATCGTAGGCAGTTCCGTCATGGTAAGCCACGCAAACGGAGAACTGACCAGCCTGCGTTCGGAATATGAACAGGCAGAGGAATTGCACAACGAACTGTATGCCAAGATGGAGCAGAAGGACAATATGCTGACGATCGGAACGCTTGCGCGGGAATATGGTATGGTCAGCGCCGAGTATATTTCTTCGGAATATGCGGCGGAGCAGGCGGAGGAAAAAATCGTTGCATATCCGGAAGAGGACAAATCCGGTTTTGATCTGAGTGCGATTCTGAGTGCCATTGGTATGAAATAAAGGTGCGCCGCCCTTTTCTGACTCTCGGTGAGGAGCAGAATGGTATATCCGGGTGACTTTGTACATAGGATAAAATGTGGACAAAGGATCTGACGGCGCGAGTCAGCGGCGACGGGCGCAGATCGCCCCTCATGGTGGGGGATCGGCTTGTTGCCGCACCGCTTTTTGTAGGAAAAACGGGAAAAAAGTAAAATCGGTACGAAAAAAGTAAAAACGGTACAAAAAGGAGGAATGATGCATGAACCGGACCGGATCGGAAAAGGGACTGCTTAAACGGGCGCGTGTCACAGCCGCGGTGTTTGTCCTCCTTTTCATGTATCTTGCAGCGCGGATTCTGCTTTTGCAGACGGTGGACTACGAAAAGTACGAAAAGTTGGTGATCGGGCAGATGACCACGGAATCCACGGTAAAGGCGGACCGAGGTCGCATTTATGACGCGGACGGCATTGTGATTGCCACCAACATTACGACCTATCGTGTCTTTATCTCGCCTTCCGCCATTGCGCGTGACAGTCAGGCAGACGGGAAGGACTATGCCTCGCAGATTGCGGACGGCATGGCACAGATATTGGGGGTTGACCGCGAGGAGATTCTGAAGCAGACAACTTACACGAACAAGTTGGACCGGACATTGGCAAGAGAAGTCAAAGAGGAAGTTGCACAAAAGGTCTGGTCTTACGTCAAGGAAAACAATTTCGGTGACATGGTGTTCACCGAGGCGACTTCGACCCGCTACTACCCGTATGTGACCCTTGCATCGCATCTTTTGGGTACAGTGGGATCCGGTTACGGACTGGAAGCACAGTACAACCGTTATCTTGCGGGTGAGGACGGCAGATACATCACCGCACGGGATTCAACCGGTAAAGAAATGCCGTTTGAATATGACAGCTATATTGCCGCTACGGACGGTGCGGATGTTACCAGTACCATCCGCCTGTACGTCCAGGCGGCGCTGGAAGAGGAACTGGAAGCGACCTATACGGAATCCGGCGGTGAAAACCGCGCCTGCGGAATCGTGATGGATGTCAATACCGGCGCGATCATTGCCATGGCGGTTTACCCTTCCTTCGATCTGAACCAACCGCGCGTGTTGGATCCGCAGTCCCTGCGTGAACTTGCGGAGTCGGGATTTGAGGAGGGAAGCAAGGAATACACGGATAAGCAGACCGAGCTGATCATGTCCATGTGGTCCAACAAGAATATTACGGAGCCATATATGCCGGGTTCTACCTTCAAGGTTATGACTGCGGCAATGGCGTATGAAGAAAACCTGGTGCGGGAAAATGAACATTTCAACTGTCCGGGTTACTATGTAGTCAACGGACGCAAGATCCGGTGCCACAAGATTCAGGGACACGGCAGTCTGACCTTTGCAGGCGGCATTCAGCAGTCCTGCAACCCGGTTCTGATGCAAATGGGGCTGCGCATCGGTGCGGATAAGTTTTATAACTACTTCCGCTCCTTCGGGTACCGTCAGAAAACAGGAATCGACCTGCCCGGTGAGGTGGACGCTTCCAGTCTGTTCTGGAACCGGGAGACCTTTGCAAGTGCGGACATTTACCTGGCAACCGCTGCCTTCGGGCAGAACTTCAAGGTGACGGCACTGCAGCAGATTACCGCTATTGCGTCGGGCGGGGACGGCGGG
>FR890464.1:0-2053 GCA_000433415.1 Clostridium sp. CAG:448 | reverse complement strand
GCGCCGCCAGGCAATCAGTAAGGAAACCTGCGAAACCGTTTCCCGTATTCTGGAGGAAGGCGTTTCCGGAAACGGCGGCGCCAAGAATGCTTATGTCGCCGGATACCGTGTTGCGGCAAAGACGGGTACTTCGGAGAAAAAGGACGAGGGCGACGGCAAATATGTCTGCTCCTGTGTTGCGTTCGCTCCGGCGGATAATGCGCGGTACGCGGCAATCATTCTGGTGGATGAGCCGACAAAGGGAACGCTGTACGGCAGCGTTGTGGCTGCACCCTATATACAGCACCTGATGGAGACCATTCTTCCGTATCTGGGGGTTGAGGCAGAATATACCGATGAAGAACTGGAAAAGATGGCAGTGGAAACCCCGTCTTTGCTGTATTGGGGAACATCGGTTGCCAAATCTTTCGGAGAGAGCATGGGCTTTACGGTTGAAGTTGTCGGAGAGGGCAGTGTGGTCAAGGCACAAAGCCCCGCACCAGGCTCAAAGGTGGAGTCCGGCACGGCGAAGATTATTCTTTATACGGATGCCAAGGCGGACAAGAAAACGGTTACCGTGCCGGATCTGATCGGCAAAACCGCCGTTGCGGCAAATCAGACACTTGCCATGAGAAACCTGAATATCCGTATTCAGGGAACCAAGAATTACCTGAGCGGGAGCGGGGCGACCGTTGTTGCGCAGGAGCCTGCTGCCGGAACGGAAGTCGAGGCGGGCAGTGTGATAACGGTTACGTTCCGGTATACGGATCTGACCGACGATTGAAGCTGACGGAAGAGAAAAGAACAGGATGTAAAAACCGCAGTCCGGATTACACGGAAGAACGGGGGTTTTACATGAGACTCGGAGAACTTTGCAAAGAGACCGGCATTCTATGTCCGCCGGAGGATACAAAGACAGAAATTGTCGCCATCCGGACGCTTGCGTCCGCGGTGGAGAAGGGAGACCTTTTTGTGTGCCTTTGCGGCGGACAGCATGACGGACACGATTATATCCCGGAAGCGATTGCGCGCGGTGCCGCCTGTGTGATTGCGGAACGGGGGCGGGAATTGCCCGTCGTCGGCGTGCCTCTTTTACGGGTGCGCAATACGAGAAAAACACTTGCGTGGTTGTGCGCCGCCTTTTACGGGCATCCCGAACGGACATTGACTGTGGTGGGCGTGACGGGAACCAACGGCAAGACCTCGGTGGCACATATGCTGTATGCCATCCTGCGCGAGGGCGACATTCCGTGCGGACTGATCGGCACGACCGGTGTGCGAACGCCGGCGGGAGAACTTCCGATACATCCGGATGACCCGCTTGCGAATATGACAACCCCGGATCCCGGAGAGCTTTTCCGCGTGCTTGCGTGCATGCGGGAGGAGGGTGCGACACATGTGGTGATGGAGGTCAGCTCGCATGCCCTTGCGCTGCGCAAGGTGGATCCGATCCGTTTTCGTATCGGGGTCTTTACCAATCTCAGCCCGGAGCATCTGGATATGCACGGGGATATGGAGCACTACTTTTGGACCAAGGCCCGTTTGTTCGGGCACTGTCAGACGGGCGTTATCAACACTGCCGATGCGTATGGCAGGCGCCTTTATGACGCGCCGGGAATGACCTGCCGCCGGATCTCCTGTTCGGCATCGTTTGGTGCGGACTATACGGTCACGGATGTGTCCTGCGGGTTGGAAGGCGTGCGTTACCGGTTGCTTTCCGGCAGTCTGTGCGTGCAGATCAAATGTCCGGTCAGTGGCGTTTTTACGGTGCAGAACAGTGCCGAGGCTGCGGTCTGCGCGTTGGAAATGGGAATTCCGGCGCAGGTGATCCGCCGCGCGCTGGAGGGATTTTGCGGCGTTCCCGGGCGGATGGAGCGGGTGCTTTTGCCGGGAGCGGATTTTACGGTTCTGATTGATTACGCACATACGCCGGATGCATTGGAAAAGCTGCTTTTGTCGGTTCGGCAGATGCGACGGCGGCAGGAGCGCATTCTGCTTCTGTTCGGGTGCGGAGGAGACCGCGATCGGAGTAAGCGGCGGCGGATGGGACAGATCGCTTCCCGGCTTGCGGACT
>FR890463.1 GCA_000433415.1 Clostridium sp. CAG:448 | reverse complement strand
CATTGGCAAGCGCGGCGATGTCCTGCAATTCGGCGACAAAACGTTCAAAATAAGGAATAACCGCTTCCACACGGGTCTGTTGCAGCATAATCTCCGAAACCCAGACCCGGTATGGCGTAACCTCACGCCGCCACGGCAAATCCCGTTTGGCACGTGCAAACCAGATCAGAAGTGACCGCACCGCCTCCCGCGGCAGTTCCCCGAAGGTGCGTTCGGTGCAGGAAATATCAGTCATGCGCAATATATCCCAGCACATCCATCCAGTAAAGGACGTGCGACGCAAACCCGTGGTTGCAACTTGCATAATCGCCTACGTTTTCCCAAAGGGTGCCCGTCCGCTCCGCCATATAGAGAAAGTAGCCCCGGATATTGTCGGCAAGCGCATCGTGCAGACCGTAACGGCGCAAAAGATCCAGGCGCAAATAGTTTCCGATGAAAGCGTTTGCGGGATAAATCTGTGGGTATTTGCCGGTTTTCTGGCGGTCGTACCCGAAATCCTCGGTCAGAATCTGCCAAAGACGCGGATTTTTGTCCGGCGTGGCAATATCAAAGAAGAAGGCATAATACTGGCAGGATTCGGTGCATTCCCCGCTCAATACCAGCTGACCGTCGCGACGGAGGGCATTATCACAGTAAAAACCGTCCGGCGTCATTGCCATGCGGTCAATGGTATGGCGCAGAGCTTCCGCTTCCGAACACAGCGCACTGTCGCCGTACAGCGTTCCGATCGCCTTTTTGAACCCGGCGTACAGCATATTGGAAGCAAATGAGACATCCTGAACCAGCTCATTGGACTTGGACCATTCCACGAAAACCCAGGACTTCAGTCCTTCCAACAGTCCGTATTCGTTTTCAAACGGACGGAAGTACGCCAGCAACGCATACATGCGGTCCTTGGCGGCATCAATCAGCGTCCGGTCCCCGGTGCGCGTCAGATATTCCTCCAATTCTACACCGTACCACATTGCCCAGTTGGGGATAAAGACACCGTCATAGTGATCGGACGGATAACACATCGGAAGCATCCCGTCAGGCAGGCAGGCAAAATGATCCGGCAACAGGAAATTTTCAAGGAAGGCACGCTCCACAACCGATTCCCCGGTCAGCACACGCTCCACACGGGAGGTAAAGAAGCTGTCGCACAGCCACCCGGCACGCTCACGCGATGGGCAATCCATGTAAATATCGACAGTATTGGCACGGAACGTTTCGACCGCGGCATCATAAATCCTTTTCATCTGTGCATCCTGCGGCAGAAAACGCGCACGAATACCGCTTTCCGGGAAGGCAACCTCACACAGGCGCAGGTGCCGAACAGTCACTTTGGTTCCCACCGCAACAAGGCGCAGATAGCGCATCACGTACGGTTCGCAACAGCGCACGCGATAAGTTCCGCCCTGCAAAAGGAAAGCGACAATATTGGAAGTCCCCATCCGGAAGCAGTTGAGCACTCCCCCGATCAGTACCTCGTCAAAGAGCAGATACAACGCGCCCTCCCTTTCTGCCTGAATCTCCAACTCAAAAATCCCCGTATGGTTCTTACCCATGTCCAGATCGGCATAACTGTCGGCGCAAAGGCAGATTGTTTCCGTATCGGCACCCGGTTCGGCATCGGTCGGCGCCGAGAAATCCATCTTGCCTACCTCGCGATAAGAAGCAAACTCCAATTCCTCTTCCCGGTAGCCCTTCAGTCGGTCGCTGATCTGCGTGATTTCACGGCTGTTATAGTAGCCGGGCTTGTCGGAATAGGCGACACTGCCCGTGCGCATCAGAGCCGAGGGGGCAATGCGCCGGTAATCTCCGTAGGGCAGATCGCGGCAAAGGAAGATCCGATCCTCCACCGCTTCCAGCGCAACCGGCACGCCTTTGCCGCCTTGCTCGACCGCAAAAGCATCTCCGTACAGGCGATAGCTTTCCACAAAGGGACGCTGGAAGGAAAAGCGCTGTACACGCGTCAGGCGTTCCCCGCACCCATAAGCGGCAAAGCCGACAGCAGGAACACCGGTATAAGCCAGAACCTTCCCGCCCGCCGTCAGCTCGGCGCACAGGAAAGAGGGCTGATCCAGTGTCGCAAAGGAATTGACATTATAGCCGACAATGCGGATTGCGACTATATTCTCCTCCTTTTGCAGATACTGCCCCAGCGGCAGCTCGTCCACACGGTAGAACCCGTGCGCACACCGCGCGGGTCCGTGCGCAATCAGTTCGCCGTTGACCAGGACAATATAGGATGTACTTCCGGCAAGCGCCAGTACCGCATCCGCGGCCGCTTTGCGGGCGGGGGGGGGCTTTGCGGACGGTGGTGACAAAAGAAAGTGTGCGGTTCTTCTGCAGATCGGTTCCGACCTCCCAGACCGGAATCGCCTGCCGGAATGTAAAACGATGCAGCTGCTGTGCTACCTTTTCCGTATGTTTCATCAATTCATAACCTCCGTAACCATTTATATCTCTTATATCCCAGTATTTTTATTTCTGTGCATGCGCCCGTATCCGGATCAGCATGACACTGTATTTGCCCATGGCAAGGGAAAAACGAATCCGTTCGCGCGTCAGCGTCTGTGTATCAACAAGGGAAAGATCCCGTGTTCCGTCCAAAAGGAACAGCTCTGCCACATACACCCTGTCCGTCGGAATGCCCTCCAAAAGAAGCTCCGTTACGCCGCCGCGGAAGGAAGTCAGAAGGACTCCCATATCATCGGTATCGGAAGAACGCGCCGCCAGGGCATACATACCCTCTCCGACACACTGCGTCTGGACGCAATTTCCCATCCGGTACAGTTCTCCGAAGGCAAGAAAAACATAATACGGCTTCTGCGGATTCCCGTAACGGTCAAAAAGTCCGCAAAAGCGCGAGGACGGCTGACCGTCAAAATAACAGGCGGCATGCACACCGGATGCCTGCATACGCGCCATAGCCGCACTGCAAAACGATGCCCCGATGCATCCGGACAGGTTTGAGAACATTTCCCGTGCTTTTTCGCCGTATTTTCCCTCCCGGTTCTCCGCAAGGTCCCACGGGGACACGGAGAAGGGATATTCCAATCCGAAATAATTCCATTCGCTCAAAAACAGCGGCAGATCCGGATATCCGCAGGCAGTTGCGCGTGCGGCAAAGTCACGTGCGGCAAATACCGCTTCTTCAGGATTGGTGGTATACAGGTGAAAAGAAAGAAAATCCAACGGGGTCTTTTCCTGACCGCACAACGTCAGAAATGCCTGTGCCATCTCGCCGCATCCGGCAAAGGACATCCCACCCACTTGCAGTGCGGGATTATAAGCCTTGATTGCGGCGGCAGCGGCGGCATACAAGGCGTGCGCCTGTTCCGGGGAGCCGTTTGCAAAAGAAGGGCAGCGCCCGTCGGCAAGAAAGCGGTCAGGTTCATTCCAGATTTCCCAATAGCGGATCCCGTATTCAAAACCGTTTGCCCATCCGTCGTTATAATGACGGATCACCTGAACGGCAATCTTTGCCCACTTGCTCACGTACCGGGGCGGACGGGCATGGCGGCAGATTCCGCTCGGATCCGGGCTTTCGCCCAAGCGGTAAATCACCTGTGCCCCGCTTTCCACAGCGGCGGCAATCAAAAGATCCGTGTACGCAAAATCATAGTTTTCGGGATCGTTTTCATTCAGCTCAAAAACAGGAAACACGCGGGAAATGTCCACATATGCACCCGTTCCCTCCGAGAGCGTCCGGTGCAATCGCACAAACGGAACGCCGATCTCCCGATACCGTTCACAAAGATTTGTCCCCGGTGAAACCGGCGCACCGCAAATGCCGTGCAACGGCATGACTTGCCCGCGCAGATTTCCAAAGGCAACCCGCACGCCCCGCACATTTTTTTCAGGCACCAATCTCACCTCCTTACACACACTCTTTCGGTCATACATTCGTGTGCAGTATAACACATTCCGTCAAAAAAATCAAGAGAGGATTCAATCTGTTTCGATTGACGGACCCATTGCCTCGTCCCGCAGGATCGAACAGACCCCTACGGTGCGGTAAGCGCGTTTGATCAGCATCCCCTCACGCCGGTATCCCTCAAAGGTCATACCGACATTTTCCATGACACGGCGCGAACGTTCATTTCCTTCAATAAAGACCGCTTCAATCCGGTGCAGCGGCAGTTGTGCAAATCCGAAAGCAATCACACGTTCCACCGCCTCGGTCGCGTATCCCTTCCCCTGAAAATCAGGATTGATGACATACCCGATCTCCCCGACGTCATGATTGAAATCAAAGCGTGAAAAGCCGCAGGTTCCGATCATTCTGCCACTCTGACGTTCGACCACTGCCCAATCATAGAAGTCCCCGATGCGGGAGCGCTGTTGCAGATAGCGCAGATAATCGGTGGTCATACGGATGTCCGTATGCGGATTCCACATCAGATATCGTGTAACCTCCTCACGCCTGGCATAATCAAACATATCGGCAGCATCGCCGACTGCGATCCGACGCAAAAGCAGGCGAGGGGTTTCCAAGGCAGGTATATGGGAAAATAAAGCATAAACCGTCTCCCGTTTCATGTTTTCTCTCCTCTTCGACAGATTCATTCATGGCAACCCGTTATCGATCACGGAATCGTCCCTGACATTATAAGCGATTGACTCCCGATTTGCAAGTCTTTTTTGCAAAGTTTCATATTTCTCTTCCCTTTTTCGTAAAAATGTTGTATAATGGAAGCACTGAAAAAACCGTTGCAAAGGAGGGAGTGCATATGCAGCTGCGGGACATACTCAATGATCTGTACCTGCCCGTTTTTCTGTTTCCGTCCCGCCGCGACCAGGCTACGGTAACGGTATTGCGCAAAACACTCTCGCTTTACCCGGCTGTTTTTGCCGTACACGCCCCGCCGCTCTTTCATCTGACGAGTGAGGTGCACCGCGTTTCCACCGGATTGCCGGGAGAATTTCTTGCGGACGTGCTCAACCGCTATGCGTTACAGCACGAGGGAATGTTGCTTTGCCTGTACCCGTGCAATCAGGATGCCGTCCGCTTTCTCGGTGCCTACAGTGCGGTGTTGGAACAACGGTACCTGATCTCTTTCACACCACCGACACCGGGCATATTGCCCGTACCGGATTATCTTGCCAAGGAGAATCTGCTATCATGAAGCTTTCAGAGCTTTTATCCGTTCTTGATCCGCTTCCCCGACAGGCGGACGGGACAAACGTTTTTTTGCCCGACGCCGAAATCACTGCCATTGTCTGTGACTCCCGCAAGGCTGTGCCGGGCGCGCTGTTTGTCTGCGTCGAAGGACGCACAACCGACGGGCATCGCTTTGCTGCACGCGCCTACGAGGCTGGCACAAGATTTTTCCTGGCGCAGCGTATGCCGGAACTTCCTGCCGATGCCTGCGTTTTTCTGGTTGCGGACACGCGCACCGCACTTGCCGATCTTGCGGCTGCATTTTACGGCTACCCGGCAAGGAATCTGACGCTGATCGGCATTACGGGCACCAAGGGAAAAACCACTACGGCGATCATGCTTTACCGCGCCCTGTGCGAAAACGGGATTGACGCCGCCTATATCGGAACAAACGGGGTGTATTTTGCGGACAACCGGGAACCGACCGTCAACACCACTCCCGAAAGCCTGGAACTGCAGCACTATCTGCGCAGAATGGCGGATGCCGGTGTTCGGTATCTCGTCATGGAGGTTTCCTCACAGGCACTGCTTCTGGACCGTGTACACGGTCTGCGCTTCGCGGTATCCCTGTTTACCAATCTTTCCCGCGACCATATCGGCGGTGTGGAACGACCTTATGGGCGGTGTGGACCCCCCCGTTTTTGAAAACACCCGCGCCTGCAAGCACCTGCTCTTTACGGATTATGGCGCCTCGACAGTCATTGTCAACACCGATGACCCGCAGGCAGGCTACATGCTTGCCGGCAACAGCGCTGAAACGGTCCTCACCTACGGAACCGGGGAAAACGCGGATTTCCGCGGCACCGCGTTTGAAAGCGTATCTCTTCCCGATCGCATGGGCGTCCGTTTTGTCTGTCGCAGCCGTGAGGGAAGCTGTCCTGTTTTTCTTCCATTTGCCGGTCGGTTCTCCATGTACAACGCGCTTGCGGTCATTGCCGTTTGCCGGGTGTGCGGTGTCAACACCGCAAATGCCGCGCGTTCTCTTGCGCACACCTGCGTCCCGGGGCGCTTTGAGCTGCTCCGCTTCCCGTCCCTCCCCGGCGTAACGTTTATCATTGATTACGCACACAACGGCACCAGTCTTTCCGCCGTCCTCTCCTCTCTGCGCGCATATGCGCCGGAAAGACTGATCTGCCTGTTCGGCTCTGTC
>FR890462.1:4242-7202 GCA_000433415.1 Clostridium sp. CAG:448 | reverse complement strand
GTGGGGTAGGTGTCAAGTAATTTTTTCACACCGTCCAGATCTCCCGCCGCAACGTAATGGAAGCCTTCGGTCAGCGGCGTAAAATCCCGATGGAACACCTCTTGCCCGGTTGCTGCCAGTGTGGTAATGGTTCTTCCGTGAAAGCTGTTTTGCAGGGTGATGATATGGTAATATTCTTTTCCTTTTTTCTCCTGTGCGTATTTGCGCGCTACCTTGATGGCGCACTCGTTTGCTTCGGCACCGGAATTGGAAAAAAAGACTTTTTGCATGCCGGTCTTTTCGCAGAGCATGGAGGCAAGCAGGGCACACGGTTCCGAATAATACAGGTTTGAAGTGTGTTGCAGTGTGCCGAGCTGTGCGGTCACCGCCGTCTGCCACGCCTCGTCCGCAAATCCGAAGGTGTTGACCGCAATTCCGGACGAAAGGTCAATATATGCTTTCTCGTTTTCGTCATACACCAGGGATCCCTTTCCGTGCCTGAGGACGATGGGGAAACGGTTGTAGGTGCCGGCGATATAGTTGTAATCCAGGTCACGAATGTTTTGCTGCATGATCATACTCCTTTGGCGCTGGGGGCAGAACCGCCCTCAATAAACATGGTTCCGATGCCCTCGTTGGTCAGCATTTCAATCAGTATCGCGTGCGGAATGCGCCCGTCAATGATAAAGACACGGTTGACGCCCCAACGGATTGCATTGATACAGCATTCCACTTTCGGGATCATGCCGCCTCCGATGGTGCCGTTTGCGATCAGTTCCGGCGCATCCGCAGTGCGGACAACGGGAATCAGTGTGGCGGGATCGTTTTTATCTTTTAAGATTCCCGTAATATCCGTCATGGATATCAGGCTTTCTGCGCCGAGCTCACCTGCGATTTTTGCTGCGGCGGTGTCGGCATTGATGTTGTAGACATTGCCTTCATGGTCACATCCGATGGTGGAAATGACGGGGATATATCCTTTGTCAATCACGTCCAGAATGGGCGCGACATTGACCTTTGTGATTTCTCCCACAAATCCGAGGCGTTCGTCCTTGACCTTTGACTCAATCATGTGACCGTCCATGCCGGAAAGACCGATTGCCTTGCCGCCTTTGTTTCCGATCAGGGCAACAAGACTTTTGTTGATCTTTCCCGCAAGCACCATCTGTACAATATCTGCCGTTTCTTTGTCGGTGACGCGCAGACCGTCTACAAAGACGCTTTCTTTTCCGACTTTTTTGAGCATTTCGGTGATTTCCGGTCCGCCGCCGTGTACCAGAACCACCTTGACGCCGATCAGGGAGAGCAATACAACATCCCGCATGACCGAGTCTTTCAGTTCCTCGTTGATCATGGCATTTCCGCCGTACTTTATAACAACAACTTTGCCGCTGTATTCCTGGATATAGGGCAGGGCATGTACCAGGACTTCCGCCCGTTTGGCATTTGTAATATCCATGTGATCCCCCTTCTTAGGTTCTGTAGTCGCCGTTGATTTTGACATAATCGTAGGTCAGATCGCATCCCCACGCAGTGGAGGCGGCGGTGCCTGCATGCAGACTGATCAGAATTTCAATTTCGCTTTCCAGCAGAATCTTTTTTGCCTCGTCCTCGGAAAAGGGAATTCCCGCACCGTCTTTGCAGACCTCGACCGTGCCTGCCGGGGAACGGAATGCTACATCTATTTTTGTGACGTCCACGGCGGCTCCGCTGTATCCGATCGCGCACAGCACCCTCCCCCAGTTGGCATCCGCACCGAACATAGCCGCCTTGACCAGGGAAGAGCAGATCACGCTTTTGGCAACGGTTTTTGCGGTTTTCAGGTCTGCGGCGCCCGTTACTTTGCATTCCAAAAGCTTGGTAGCGCCCTCGCCGTCTCCGGCAATGCGGCGGCAAAGGTAAACGGTGACCGTATTGAGCGCCTGCATAAATGTGTCAAAGTCGGCACCCACGGCGGTGATTTCCGCATTGCCTGCCGCACCGTTTGCTAAGATCGTAACCATATCGTTGGTGGAGGTATCGCCGTCCACACTGACCATGTTGAAGGTTTCTGCAACGTCTCCGGAAAGTGCTTTCTGCAGCATTTCCGTACTGATGGCACAGTCTGTTGTCAGAAAGACCAGCATGGTTGCCATGTTCGGGTGAATCATGCCGGAGCCTTTTGCAATTCCGCCGAGGTGGCAGGTCGCATCGCCGATCTGAAATTCCACGGCGATTTCCTTGCATTTGGTGTCCGTGGTCATAATGCCCTGTGCCGCAGATGCCGAATCCTTTCCGAGTGCTGCCGTAAGTTGCGGAATGCCCGTGGCAATCGGTGTGATGTCCAAGGGCTGACCGATCACGCCTGTGGAGGCGACGAGTACGTCATTTGCGGAAATGTGCAGTTCGTCCGCCAGAAGGGTACACATCTTTTCTGCGATCTCCACGCCGTTTGCATTACAGGTGTTTGCATTTCCGCTGTTGCAGATCACTGCCTGAGCGCAGCCGTCCGTCAGGTGTGCCTTGGTGACAACCAGCGGGGCGCCTTTGACCAGATTGGTGGTATAGACCGCCGCCGCCGTGGCCTTTTTCTCGCTGTAGATCAACGCAAGATCTTTCTTTTTCTTGTTTTTCCGTATTCCGCAGTGTACACCCGCGGCAAAAAATCCTTTTGCGGCACAGACGCCGCCGTTGATTGTTTTCATTATTTTTCTCCTTATAGATTACAGGCATAGTCCTTTGGTCGGTTCCGTGCCCAATACGATATTCAGACATTCCAGTGCCGCGCCGGAGGCACCTTTCCCGAGATTGTCATAAACCGCAAGCAACAGCATTCTCTCCTGGTTTCCGGCTATGCTGATTTGCAGGGAATCCTTTCCTGCCATAGAGGCGGCGGAGAGAAATCCGTTTTCGTCTACCGTTTCCGCGAAGGTCACAACGGGACCGTGGTATGCTTTGCGGTAGACCTCTGCGATTGTTTCGATTGTGGTTCCGGGTGCACA
>FR890462.1:1081-4164 GCA_000433415.1 Clostridium sp. CAG:448 | reverse complement strand
GGGGCAGAAAACCGGGGCAGGTAAACCGCTTTGCGCCGACATTTCCGGGAGGTGCTTGTGCGATTGTCCCAGTGCGTACTGACGCGGGGCACACAGCGCCGCGGTGGATGGCTGTGCCTCATATTCCGCAATCATTTTTTTGCCGCCGCCGCTGTAACCGGTCAGAGAAAAACAGGGAAGCAGGGTTCCGGCGGGGAGAATTCCTGCGGCAGTCAGCGGAGCGGTGAGTGCAATAAATCCGCTGGCGTGGCATCCGGGTATGGCAATGCGCTTTGCCGTGCGGATTGCCGCTTCGTGAGCGGCGGACAGTTCCGGAAATCCGTAGACCCACCCCGGCGAAGTGCGGTGTGCGGTTGAGGTATCAAGCACCACCGTGTCCGGGTTTTCAATCAGAGAGACAGCCTCCCGTGCAGCCGCATCCGGCAGACAGAGGACGGCAACATCGGCGTCGTTCAGCGCGCGTGCGCGTGCGGCACTGTCCTTGCGTTGTGCTTCCGGCAGTGTGATCAGTTGCAAATCTGCACGTCCTGCCAGACGCTCAAAAATACGAAGCCCGGTTGTGCCGGAACTGCCGTCAACAAAAATTTTTTTCATGATTCTGAAACTCCTGCGTTTTGGCAATTTGTTGTTTGACAGAGAAAAACGAGTTTGATTTTGTATGTGTATTTTTATGCAATCGAATGGATCGGATCCTATCCTATCGGAAAAGGAAATAAACTGTGACTCCGCCCGGAGATGGCTCCCATTTGATAAATCCCGAACGAACCTAATATCGTGTATAATTATACATCTATTTTTGGGATATGTCAAGCGTATATTCGACAAAAATGCATATTTATGCACCATGACCGTTGCGAGACTGGATCCTATCCCTGACTTTGGCAATTTGACGGCGGCGGAATAACAGGGATTCTTTTTGCTGCAATCCTATGGCTGACTGCTCCGGCACGATGGTTGTGGCGCTGTCACGAATTCCCTTTGGAGGCGTTTTGTTTTTCTTTGCGTATAAAAATGCAAAAAGTTCCCCCGCAATTCTGTGATTGCGGGGGATTGGAAGTGATTTTAGCGGATTCGTGATCCGGCTTTCCCGTCAAAGCACTGTCCTTTTTTGGGGGACAAACAGCCCGTTCATATCGGCGTGTTCCAATTCCAGAAGCTTTATTTTTCTGTCAATGCCGCCTGCGTATCCGGTCAGACTTCCGCCGGTTCCGACGACCCGATGGCAGGGAATGATGATCGAGATTTCATTGTGACCGACTGCGCCGCCGACCGCCTGGGCAGACATTTTTGCGCATTGCATGCTTTTTGCAAGCTGCTTTGCAATATCGCCGTATGTAACGGTTTTGCCATAGGGAATCTGCAAAAGGATTTTCCAGACTTCCTGACGGAACGGAGAGCCGATGGGGTGCAGAGGCGGGGTGAAGTCCGGCTCTCTGCCGCCGAAATAAATATCAAGCCAGCGAACCGTTTCCGTCAGAATCGGTGTTTCTGCCTCTGCGTGCTCTGCCGGGAGATTGTCAGCGTAGTATTTTTCTTTTTCAAACCAAAGACCGCTGAGCCCGGTTTCATCGGCGGCGAGCAGAATATCGCCCAGCGGGGATGTGTAATGTATGACAAAAACCATTTTATACCTCCTGAGCCCGGTTGTTGTCCGTGTAAAGTCTGACAGTGAACCGACTGTTTTTCAACCGTACAAAAAATTTGTCATTTTATTTTTCTTTCTTTACCGGCAGATTGTCTTTCATCTCCGGGATTGCACCGCCCGCTACTGCCCAGATATACAGGCTTGCCACACTGCCACAGGGGCTGAATCTGCGGCGGTATTTTTTAAACAGTTTGCGATCGATTTTCCGGTGATGGTAAATCATCCGCAGTCCGCGCTGAATGGCAAGGTCATCGTAGCTGAAAACATCGGGGCGTTGCAGACAAAACAGCAGAATCATTTCCGCTGTCCACACGCCAATCCCTTTCAGCGTGCACAGCGCCTGTATGGTTTCGGCGTCGGACATCCGGCTGACGGCGTCCGGGTCGAATGCACCTGTCCGGACCTTTTGGGCAAAATCCGTGATATACTCTGCTTTGCGGAATGTGATTCCCATGGATTGCAGTTTCGCGGTGCCTGCCGAAAGGACGGTTTCGGCGTTTACTGTACCCAAAGCATCCTGCATCCGTTGCCAGATGGTCGCTTGCGCCTTGGTTGAGATCTGCTGACCGACGATGTGATGGACAACAGACGAAAACAGGTCGGGATCCGTTGTGCGGTCAATATGTCCGACGCGGTCAATGACCGCGCATAACCGCTTGTCCTTTTGCCGCAGATAAGAAAGTTCTGCTTCTCCGTATGCAAAATACATGCTCCCACCTCCGCATTTCTATTCTGTATTGTACCATAAATGCACCCAAAAAGCAAGATGCGCGGAAATATGATCATCGGCACGGTACCATAACGGTGCATACTTGTGCAAGCGGCATCAAATCGGGACCGCGATAAAAGCCGATCCTTGGGGGGGAATACAGCGGTTTTTGCGGTCCCTTTCTGTTTTGCGATTTGACGGTCTTACAGTGTTGTGACGGCGCCGATAAAAATCGGCAGACCGGTCGCGTTGTCCACAATTGCGTAAACAAACGGACGGTCAAGCGTGACGCAAAGGGGGTCCATCGGCGCAGCATTGGTTGCCAAGGTTCCCCATGTGATTGCCGCCGCTTTTGTTCCGTTGCGGTCAACCTGAATAAAGACCTTCTGGCAGACCTCGGAACAGTAGAGATTGCCGTCCTCCGAATACCCGAGCTTTGAAAAATCCGCGTTTTCGTCGAACATATCGGTCATTCCCATTGCCTTGAGGGTGTTATTCAGATTCATGCTTGTGCTGTAGGTGAATTCCGGCATTTTTACCTTGACAATCGCGCTTTTGCGTGTGTTCCATATTTTCATCCATCCGGCGCCGTCAAGGGTGCTGATATAATCATAAATGTCTGTTTCTTCGTCGGGAAGCAGAGCGATGATGCTGTACTTGTTTCCGGCGTAGTTTTTTGCAAAGCCCTTGACGCCGTCAGCGGACAGGTAGGTGCTCTCATCGGAAGAG
>FR890462.1:798-1052 GCA_000433415.1 Clostridium sp. CAG:448 | reverse complement strand
GAGAGCATCTGTACGGTCTTTTGCGTGCCGTCATAGTTTGTGAATTTGCCGTCGTCAATATCCTTTTTTTCATACTCGTTTGCCCATTTAGCGTCAAAGGTCAGTGCGTTGACCAGGTACATGACGGCATCCGGGCTGATTTCGTCAATCATTTTTTCAATCATCCCGTCGGTATACTGCTTGCACCATGCGTTGATATCCTTCAATGTGGATTGGTCAAACGGCGCGGCGTAGACCTGCGCGTGATACCAATC
>FR890462.1:0-767 GCA_000433415.1 Clostridium sp. CAG:448 | reverse complement strand
TGCAGGAATGCTTCGTTGATGTGAAGCCGGTTGTCCCCGTCGCAGAACCAGATGGAATCCGCAAGATTCAGCTTGCAGTCGTCTGCGCGATAAAGCGAGGAGGTGTAGGCGTAAAGAGATCGATTGAGCGTGTCGATATCCATGCCGAATGCCGCTTCCATCTGTGCCTTGGTGTTGTTGTCTGCACCGTTTGCGATCATGGCAAGGCAGAGAACGGCGGAGAGCGGTGAGATCAGGTCGTTTTCTTCATCCTTGGTTACAAGCCCCTGAAACAGCGACAGGGAAAAGTCTGCCATTGCGGTTCTGAATTTTTCACTTACTTCTCCGGTTTCGGTTGCTTTGCGTTCGTAATTCTTTGACAGTTCGGCGGCGTCAACGCGCAGGGCGCATGAACTGTAGGACAGAAGCAGGATTCCGGCAAGTAGCAGGGGCAGGACTGACATTAGGATTCTTTTGGTTTTCATCATAACGCTCCTTTTCGTTCTGATTGCACGCACGTTTATGCAATATTTCCTGTGTGTGGATTCCGGGGATATACATTTCTTACGGTATTATTATAACACATATTTGCCCCGTTTTCCACGGCGGAAAGAAAAAATTCCGTTGCGCGGCAAAAAAGCCGCTTCGGGCGGATTTTGACGCTTGAAAAGCCCCCGGCGCAAAACGTCCGGGGGCTGCAAAGAAAGTATGAAACGATACAACGGATTTTTAGCAATAGAACTCCATCGGATAGGTCAGATATTCGTTGGGTGCGAGCTGATCGGCGG
>FR890461.1:4848-5626 GCA_000433415.1 Clostridium sp. CAG:448 | reverse complement strand
CAGCTTGGAAGGCTGGAATTCTACCATTGAACTACACTCGCACTCTCAAAACCGCCTGTATAGAATACCATATTCTTTGGGGTTTGTCAAGGGTTTTTTCAAAAAATTTTGATTTTTTTGCAAGACCCTGCCGGATTGGTGCCGAAACGGTGTCGTTTGCCTTGGTTGTCTGACCTTTGGTGGGCGCAGGTGAGAATTTTCGGAAACTGCGCGAATGTGATTGACGGGTCGTTAAAACTGTGTTATACTAATAATGTGTCATGCTAATAACAGGAATCGGATGCGGTTCCGATAAAAAAGGAGCGTAAAAAATGCGGAGTGATTGGAACAGGTGTGCGGGTGCGTTTCTTTCCTGCCTGCTTTGTACGGCAATGCTTGCCGGCTGTGCCGGAAGCTGCAAGCCGGGAAGCGGCGGGACATCGACGGAAACGACCGCACAGACAGATAAAGCAAATACAACGGATACGAAAGATACGACGGGAACATCGGGCGCCGACCGTCCGGGAACCGAGAGCGGCGCGCAGGAAAACAGCAAGTGGAAGCCGGGGGACGACTATGTTCTCTCGGAGGCGGGACCGGACAATGCGGACGGCACGTATGTGTTCCGCAAGGGCGTTGTGCACGACGGCATCCGGATTATCTATGCGGGAAAAGGAGAAAACGCAAACAAGACAGTGGTGATCGACGCGGGGCACCAGAAGCAGGCGATGAGCGCCACCGAGCCAAACGCGCCAGGCTCGGACGTGATGAAGGCGAAGGTGACTGCCGGTACGACGGG
>FR890461.1:2333-4759 GCA_000433415.1 Clostridium sp. CAG:448 | reverse complement strand
TGCGGGACGTGCTGGCGGAGCGCGGATACCGGGTGGTGATGCTGCGTGAAACCGCGGATGTCGGCATCAGCAACCGGGAGCGCGCCGAGCTTGCCAACCAAACGGTCGGGCAGACCGACGGGATTTTGGTGCGTATCCATGCGAACGGTTCGGATGACAGTTCCGTTGTCGGGGCGCTGACCATCTGTCAGACTGCCGCCAACCCCACCGCCAAGTGCTACCGGGAGAGCCGTGCGCTGTCCGAGGCGGTGCTGGATGCCTATTGCGAAAAGACGCAGATGAAAAAGCGCAGTATCTGGGAGACCGATACCATGACCGGAATCAATTGGTGTACGGTTCCGTCCGTGATTCTGGAGATGGGCTTTATGACCAACAAAGAAGAGGACGAAACCATGGCGACGACCGCATTCCGTGTTGCCGCCGCAGAGGGCGTCGCAGCGGGAATCGACAGGTATTTTGCCGCGGAGAGATAAGCCGCGGACAGGAAACGGGAGATCTGTATCATGAAAGAAGCTTTTAGAAAAGGCATATCGCGTCTGCGCCGGGGCGCGGACGCAATCAGAGAAGAAATTCGCACCGACGTTGCGGCGGTGCGGGAACGCGATCCGGCAGCACGGAGCGACGCGGAGGTGTTGCTTCTATACTCCGGAGTGCACGCCATTCTCGCTTACCGGGTGGCGCACAGGCTGTATATCGGGGGACACCGGTTTGCCGCAAGAGCGGTCAGTCAGGCGGCGCGGCATCTGACCGGGATTGAAATCCATCCCGGGGCAAAGATCGGCAAAGGACTCTTTATCGACCACGGAATGGGTGTTGTGATCGGGGAGACCGCCGAGATCGGGGACAACTGCACGCTGTATCAGGGCGTGACGCTGGGCGGTACGGGAAAGGATGTCGGCAAACGGCATCCGACGCTCGGAAACAATGTCATGATTGGGGCGGGTGCCAAGGTGTTGGGACCGTTTCTGATCGCGGACAATTCCAAGATTGCCGCCAACGCGGTGGTGCTCAAGGAAATTCCGGAAAATAGCACGGCGGTGGGAATCCCCGCACATGTGGTGCGCCGCGAGGGCAAACGGGTGGACAATCTGGATCAGATTCATGTTCCCGATCCGGTTGCCCAGGAAATCGCGCGCTTAGAGGCACGTATCAACGAGGTGGAGCGCGCCCTGCGCGAGGGGTTTGCGGAAGAGACAGACGAAACAAACGAAACGGAACAGACAGCGGGGACAGAAGAGGACACAGAGAACTGAAAGATACGGAAAGGAAGTGAAACATGGCGATCGTGATCCGATTGGACCGCGTGATGGCGGACAGAAAAATTTCACTGGGAGAGCTGGCGGCGCGTGTGGGGATTGCCAATACCAATCTTTCACGCCTGAAAAACGGGCGGGCTGCGGCAATCCGGTTTTCAACGCTGGAGGCAATCTGCCGCGAACTGAACTGTCAGCCGGGAGATCTGATGGAGTACCGTGCCGATGACGGTGCGGATCCGCTTGCGTGGGAGGTGCGCGTATGAGGCGATACGGAAAACGCGTTCTGTGCGCACTACTGGCGTTGGGCATGCTTGCCGCATCCGGGTGCGCGGGAAAGGAGAAGAATCCCGCGCAGACAACCGGGACGGGGCAGGAACAGACAACCGGGACAGGGGAACAGACGACCGACGCGCCGTGGGATCCCGAAACGGAGGGCGGCATTGTAGACATGAGTCATGCGGTTTATACATATGATGCCATGGAGGAGGATCTTGCGCAGCTGGCGGCGGCGTATCCGTCGTATTTCTCCTATCGTTCCATCGGAAAGAGCCGGGAGGGCAGGGAAATTTATGCGGCGGTGCTGGGCGATCCGGACGCGTCGGAGCGGGTGCTGATTGCCGCAGGCATTCACGCACGGGAGTCGCTTTCCTCTTTGGTTGCCATGAAACAGGCGGAGCATTATCTGCGCACCTATGAGAGCGGCAGTTACGAAGGGCATGCCTACCGGGAGCTGTTTTTGGACTGTGCAGTGGAACTGGTGCCCATGATCAATCCGGACGGCGTGATGCTGACCGCGGCGGGGATGTCTTCTCTGCGGACAGACGCGGGACGGACAGAGGTGGCGCGCATCTGCCGTGAATGGGGCAAGGCTGAGGATACCGACGCGTTTATCGCGCAGAACTGGAAGGCGAATGCGCGGGGCGTGGATCTCAACCGCAACTATCCCATTGCCGACTGGGGCGAGCTGACCACCGGCGTGATTGCGCCGTTTTTCAAAAACTACAAGGGATCGCAGGCGGGCTCGGAGCCGGAAACGCAGGCGTTGATGGCATGGGTGGACGGTGTGCAGGGAGCGCGCTGTCTGATCAGTTACCACACCGCCGGACACGTTCTGTACTGGGACTGCGGGCAGAATTCCTTTGCGGTACGGCAGGGAGGCTATTGTTTGGC
>FR890461.1:0-2309 GCA_000433415.1 Clostridium sp. CAG:448 | reverse complement strand
CTCCTGACGCGCGCGCTGACCAAGGCGGGCGGTTATGAGGACGGATACCGGGTGATTTACGACGAGAACCGGGACGCATCCCTGACGGACTGGTGCGTTTTGGAGAAAGGACTGCCCGCGTTGACGGTGGAGATGGGCAATCCGGTGTACCCCGCGCAGGACAGCGACGTGCCGGGGGCATACCGGGAAACCCGGGATCTGTTTGCGGCATTGGCGGCGCGGTACGGTGAGAAAAAATGAAGAAGAAAAACGCATTCCGCATGGCGGCAGGGTGTTGCACGGTGCTGTTTCTTTTCGGGGTGCTCTGCATCACGGCGGCAAGCCGGCGGGCTTCCTTTGCCTTTACGCTTGACCGTTTTATGGACGGTGCGGGAAACTGCGGCGGCACCGGCGTCGGCGTTCACGAGGGCGGCGTGGTCGGGCGCGGGGAGAATCTGCGCCTGGAGGGCTGGCTTCTGACGGCGGACGGGATTGCTTCCCTGGAATACGCGGTGGACGACGGAGTATGGACGGCGATGTCCGCAGAGGAGTGCCGGATTTTTGCCCGTGCGGACCTGCGGGGCGGTGCGCTCGGGGTGCAGGGCGACGCGGAACACAGCGGCTTTTCGGTTTCTCTGCCGTTGACGCAGTACGGAGCCGGTGTGCACCGGGTGTTTTTGCGTGCCCTGACCGGAAAGGGAGACGTATGTGAGTTTTTGGCGCTGACGGAACTGGTTCTGATCGGTGCCGACACCGAGGACGGTTTTTGCACCCGGCTTTCCTTTGCGCAGGTGCCGGATGCCTATATGGATATTGTGCCGCAGACCGGACACGGGGAAGACGTGCTGATTCTGCACGACGGAGATCGGGTACGGTTGGGGCAGTACCTCGCACAGCGCTACGCCTCTGCCGTTCTGACCTATCAGAGCGGAGACGCGTTTGACGCAAAGGACGCCGCGCTGGTCTTTTCGCTGGGCGGGGCGGATTATACGTTGCCGCTTGCGGACGGAGAGGCGTTTGCCGCGGGAGAGCGGCAGACGACGGTTTCGCTTGCCGACGGAAACGGTAGGCAGGAGGCGTTTCTGACCTATCACGGCAAAGACCCTTTGTATATTACGGATATGCGCCTGTATCTGCGGGAGCCGTTGTATTACACAGGGGACGTTTCGGTGCGCATGGATACGCAGGCGGTCCGGTATCTGACCGGGGCGAACCGGTGCGCGTACCGCGCGTCCTATGACATGGCGGTGGGGAGCTTTCTGGAAATGACCGTTTCGGAAGAGACCAACGACCCGTTTGTCTATTTCCCCCTGGAGCAATATCTGCAAAAGGAGCGCGGCATTGCAGTGAGTGCGGATACTTACCGCTACCTTGTTTTGCGCGTGCGCGCGGATGCGGAGAACCGTGCGGACAGCTTCCGCCTGTTTTTGTGCGCGGGGGAGGTCACGGGTCCGACGGGCGGATACAGTACGGCTTTTACCCTGCGCAACGACGGCGCATGGCACACCGTGATCGTGGATCTTTCCGGGCTTTCCTTCTGGACGGGGAAGATTCACGGGATGCGGCTGGATTTTCTGGACGCGGGGGACATCCGGGCGGGTGCGCGGGTGTCGCTTTCCGAGGTGACGCTCTGTAAGGATGCAAAGCAGGCAGAGAAGGTTGCCGCACAGGCACCGGCGCCGGATCCCGACCCGATGCAGGGGCTGTTTGCGGAAAAGGAATTTTCCGTGAGCGCCCGCCACATCAACCGGTTTGACGCCGGGGTTGCCGATTGCTTTTCCTCTCCCAACGACTGTCGGGTGCAGTTCAATCGGTACGGGGATCTGTGTCTGTACGGAACCGGCGCCTCCGTGGACCCTTATGTCAGTTTTGATGTGCGGAAGTATCTGCAAAAGAGCGGGCTGGAAGCGCCGGACTGCGCGTCGGTCGGCGCGGTGGTGCTGCGTGTGCTGGGAGACAGCGAGATCGGGGCGACGGCATTTGAGCTCTTTTACTATACCGATACGCATGATTACGCAGAGGCAGGCATGTCCCGTGCCGTGACGTATGTTTCGGACGGCACCTGGCAGTATCTGCTTTTCGATATGACCGATGCGCCGCGCTTTACGGGGACGCTGACCGGTTTCCGCCTGGATTACAGCTCCCGCGTCGGCGCGGGGAACGAAACGTACCTGTCCGATCTATATCTGTTTTCCTCGGTCAGCGAAGCGAAGAAGCTGATTGCCGACCGGACGCCGGACGGGACCGGCGGTGAGAGTACCGACGCGCGGACGGAGGAAGAGGAAACGTCCGGAACCGCGGGCGAACGGGAAAGCGCGCGGGATCTGCAC